>NZ_NZQP01000023.1:0-34087 GCF_002695945.1 Marinimicrobium sp.
TAGAACTCCGCGTAGGGCGGATAAGCCGAAGGCGCATCCGCCGTTACCCAAACCAAGTACTACTCTCGAAGTACCGAATAAATCGCTACGCACTCTCACCGACCAACCGACGCGGTAACCAGAGGGCGATTATCGCCGCCAGGGCCAAAAAGGCGGCTGAGATCCACAGGCAGGCAATCAGCCCCGCGACCTGATACACCCAACCGGAGAGCACCGTGCCCACGAGACGACCCATCGCATTGGCCATATAGTAAAAACCGACATCCAACGAGACCCCGTCCTCCTTGGCATAGCTGACAATCAGATAACTGTGCAGGGAAGANTTCACCGCAAACAGCACNCCAAAAATCANCAACCCCACCACCAGACTNACACCNGGCGCAATACCCTGCCACAACGCCAGCGCAATCANCACCGGNATGACCGTCANAACCGCCGCCCAACCAAATGCGGTACGTCCATCCGGCAAACCCCGCCCGGAGCGNCCCGTGATTTTCGGAGCGACNGACTGCACCGCGCCATAGCCAATCACCCAAAGCGCCAGAAAGCCCCCCACCTGCCAGTGGTCCCAGTCGAACTGGCTGGCCAGAAACACCGGCANCGCCACCACGAACCAGACATCCCGGGCGCCAAATAAAAACAGGCGGGCGGCGGACAGCACATTGACCGCNCGGCTTTTGGANNANACNTCNGANAANTTGGGNTTGCTNTTGGCCCGGCCCAGATCCTTNTTCAGAAAAATCAGGCTGATGATCCAGACCACNNANAGCGCAGCGGCCATGGCGCCGACGGCGCCGGCAAANCCCACGNCCATCAACAGCGCGCCCCCCAAAAAGAAGCCCGCACCTTTCAGCGCATTTTTNGAGCCGGTCAGCACCGCGATCCATTTATANAGGGCNCCNCCCTGCCCGTCCGGCACNANCAANTTGATGGAGCTNTTGGCGCTCATTTTNTTCAGGTCCTTGGCCACACCCGAAAGNGCCTGCGCCGCCATCACCCANGGCACCGTGAGCATGGCGGCCGGCACCANCAGCATGGACAGCGCNACNACCTGCAACACCAGCCCCAGATTCATGGTNCGGTTCAGGCCCAGGCGGGCACCGAGCCAGCCGCCCACGAGATTGGTGATCACCCCGAAAATCTCATAGAACAGGAACAGCATGGCNATGGCCAGCGGGCTNTAACCGAGNTGGTGAAAATGCAGNACCACCAANATNCGCAGNGCGCCATCGGTCAGGGTGAAGGCCCAATAATTGGCNGTNATCAGCAGGTACTGACGAATGGCCGGNGACANGTGTGCCAACATGGTCAACCCGNNTGATCCGCGAGGCCGACCTTGCGCGCCAGTTCCGCNGTGCGGTTGGCGTAGCCCCACTCGTTGTCGTACCAGGCGTAGATTTTTACCTGGGTGCCGTCGATNACCANNGTCGACAGGGCATCGATGATGCTGGAGCGCGGNTCGGTTTTGTAGTCCACCGACACCAGCGGTCGCTCNTCATAGCCNAGAATGCCCGGCATTTCCTCCTCGGCNGCACGNTTCAGCAGNTGATTGACCTGAGCNGCATCGGTGGCNTTTTCCACNTCAAANACACAGTCGGTCAGCGACGCATTGGCCAGGGGAACNCGCACNGCGTGGCCATTGAGCCGCCCTTTCAGNTCNGGGAAAATCTCCGTAATCGCCTTGGCCGATCCGGTGGTGGTGGGAATCAGGCTCATGCTGCTGGCCCGGGCNCGACGNAGATCCTTGTGAGGCTGATCGAGAATGCTCTGGGTGTTGGTGATATCGTGCAGCGTGGTCATGGAGCCGTGCTTGATGCCCAGCGCCCGATGAATCACTTTGACCACCGGTGCCAGACAGTTGGTGGTACAGGACGCCGCAGTGACAATGCGATGGCGGTCCGCGTCGTACTGATCGTCATTCACNCCCATCACCACATTGAGGATGTCATCGGCTTTCACCGGCGCGGTGACCACCACGCGCTTCACCCCCTGATCCAGATAGGCCTGGAGCAGCTCCCGATCCCGCATTTTGCCCGAGGCTTCAATGACCACATCGCANCCGGACCANTCNGTGTCGCCAATGGCCCGGTTATGAGTGACTGCCACCCGCTGCTCACCAATGGCAATGGCTTGTCCGTCCACCCGCGCTTCGTGAGTCCAGCGACCGTGTACCGANTCAAANTTCANCAGGTGNGCCAGTNTNTCCNCGTCNCCNGNNGGGTCNTTNATCTGTGACAAANTCNACNTNNGGCCANTCCCANCCGGCCCGCAACGCCAGGCGNCCCATACGGCCAAAGCCATTAATGCCAATTTTAATCGTCATAACACGCTCCTATTATCAAACCTTGAACCAGTGACGGGTCCGATTCGCAAATGCCACCAGAGACAACATGACCGGCACCTCCACCAGAACACCGACGACGGTGGCCAATGCCGCACCGGATTGCATTCCAAACAGGGAGATGGCCACGGCCACCGCCAACTCAAAAAAGTTCGAGGTCCCGATCATGCAGGCCGGGGCGGCCACATCGTGGGGCAAGCGCAGCCTGTGCGCCATCCAATAGGCCAACATGAAAATGCCGTACGACTGAATCAGTAACGGTATGGCAATCAGAACAATCGCCAGAGGGTTATCGATGATTTCCGGCGCCTGCAGACCGAACAGCAGGACCACTGTCGCCAGCAGNCCGAGAATGGACGCCGGTTTGACCCTGTGCAGAAATTCATTGAGNGCTGGCTCGCCGCCGCGGGCCAATAGCCAACGACGAGTGACCGCACCGGCGATCAACGGCAGCACCACGTAAAGAACAACAGACAATACCAGTGTCTGCCAGGGCACAGTGATATCGGTCATGCCCAGCAAAAACGCGGCCAGCGGCGCAAACGCAAACANCAGTACCAGATCGTTGATGGAGACCTGCACCAGCGTGTAGTTGGGATCACCCTTGGTCAGCTGACTCCAGACAAACACCATGGCGGTGCATGGCGCCACCCCCAGCAGGATCATCCCCGCGATGTATTCCGTGGCGGTCTGCGGGTCAACCCAACCGGCAAAAAACACGCGAAAAAATAACCAGCCCAGCGCCGCCATGGTAAAGGGTTTGATCAACCAGTTGACCACCAGGGTNAGAAACAGGCCCCGGGGGCGCTTACCCACATCTTTGATGGAGGTTAAGTCNACCNGCACCATCATCGGGTAGATCATCAACCAGATGAAAACCGCCACGACCAGGTTGACCTGGGCATACTGCCAACCGGACAGCATTTGGAACGCTGCCGGGAACACCAGACCCAGCGCAACACCGACCCCGATGGCCAGAGCAACCCAAACCGATAAATACCGCTCAAACAATCCCACTAGTCTGCTCCACTGTAATCATCAAACCTGATTGGATAAGGGCCTCTGGTAAGCCCGGTGCCCCTGCTGCTCAGCAAGTCCCATTTGGTCTAACGGCTGTCGGCACACAGACTTCCGGGTGACCCGCGCAGCAATCCCGGACCAGGAACTGAATGACGTCGTTCATATGCTGGATATTGGCGCGATAGATAATGGACCGGCTATGTCGCTCAGAAACAACCCAGCCCGCCCGGGCCAATGTGGCAAGGTGTGTGGACATGGTGTTGTGAGGTACCCCCAACTGACGGGCGATCTCACCAGCGGCCAGTCCCTCGGGTTCGTGGCGGACCAGCAGACGATACGCCGCCAGACGGGTTTCCTGAGAAAGGGCGGCAAAGCTCGGAATAGCGTCTTTAATTTCCATATGTCGAAACATATCGACACATTGGTAAAAGGTCAACCTCTTTATCAGATTGACTCAGCCAGACACAAAAAACCGACTGACCTTTCGGCCAGCCGGTGGATCGGCGCGTTCTTCTGGAATCGGCTTAGTTCGGGTAGTGCAGCACCGCCACGTAGCGCATTTTTTCCGGTTTGCCACTGACCATGCCGGGCAGGAAGCGAGAAGCCTCAAGGGCTTTTTCCACCGCCCGGGCATCGCGCCGGTGCTCACTGTGGCTCTCCAGGCTGCGCGCCGAGATCACCCGACCGCTGTCGTTCACCCAGGCCAATACCCGGGTCAACTCGCCTTCATCGCTGAAGAAGGGCTGGCCCTGGCTCCAGTCGTTTTTACGGTACAGGGAGTACCAGTTCCGGTCGTCCAGCCGCTCCTGCGGGGCGCTGTACTGATAGCCGAAATCGCCCTGCATGTGCCCCAGGTTGGGCAGCAGCATGACCGGAGGCTGGCCTTCCAGGTCGGCATAGACCACCCGGAACACCATCCGTACCGGCACCGGCTCACCATCGACCGTGGCGGCGGAGAAACGCCGGGTCGCCATGGCCTCTTCCACCTGATCGCGCAGGTCGGTGAAACCGTCACGCTCATAGCAGGACACATTGCGGGTCAGACCATCGGTACCCACATCCGCCTGACAGTAGACGGAGGCCACCGGTGTATTGGCGGTCAAGGCTGGAGGCGCCACAGCGGCCTCCAGGTAGCGGAGTGTATCTTCACCAAAGCCCGCAGGCTGATATTGTTCGGCCGCGACACTGCCCACTGAACCCAGGCCCAGCGCGACCAGGGCGCTGACTACGACTTTTTTCATGCTCTTATCCTCTTTCATTGGCACTGAGGGGGTTTGTTGGATGACGGACGGCGCAAATCCGGCTATAAACCCTTTATCCCATGCCCAAAGAGTAGCATTGCGCTTAGCAGAGTTATGTTAATTTATTATGACAGTTTCGGCTTTTTATAGAAAAAAGCCGCTCAAAAGAGCGGCCCAAGCAGCAGAAAAGTATCCGGAACACCGTCAGAAGCGGTACTGGACACTCAGACTGAGATCCTGACCCCGCTCCTGGTTGTAGATCTCCACATCCTGCGTGCTGCCGTCGGAGGCGGTATTGGTCCGCTCGATCACCAGGTTCTCGTCCAGCAGGTTCTTGACTTTCAGCTTCACGGTGAAGTTGTCACTGGGGTAGAAAGAGTAGGTGAAATCCAGCGAGTGGAACGGTTGCTCGAAGCTGTCCGGCGCCCCGTTGCGACCTGCGAAGAACAGGCGCTCGCTGAAGGAGTTGTAGGACAGCGTGGCCGAGTGCATGCCATCGGATGAGTCGTAACCCAGAATCAGGTTGCTGACCACATCGGAGGCGCCCTGAAGCGGGCGAATCGGGTTGGTGGGTGCATCGGCATTGTTGCCGGCCACCAGCTCCTGATCCATGAAGGTGAAGTTACCTTGCACAAAGAAGGGATCCAGCACCGCCGCCATATCGCCCAGGCTCTTCAGGAACTCGACTTCCAGCCCGTACAGCTCCGCGCTGTCGCCGTTGTGGATCTCTGCCCGGATATTGTCATCCGTAGCGGCCCCTTCAAACTGCTCGATGGGGTTCACAATGTCCTTGTAGAACATGGACAGGGTGAAGTTGTCCCCACCGGAGAAGAACCACTCGGCGCGCAGGTCGAAGTTATCGATCTGGGAAGGCACCACGTCCGGATTGCCGTTGACCACAATGTCGGTGATCGGATCAAAGTAACTGGAACCGGAGATTTCCCTCAGGTCCGGACGCACGGTGGTTTCACCAAAGCTGGCCCGCAGCTGGAAGTCTTCCGCCCAGAAGTCCTGGGTCATCCAGGTCAGCGCCACCGAGTTGTACACATCGTCCTCGGTGTAAGTCACTTCCTGGAAGTAGTCGGCCACGACCTGCGGGTCGGGGCTTTCCATGCCCGGGAACTGACTGCCGTCATAGTTGACCGGGTTCCACGGCAGGTTCACCTGTTGATAATCTTCCCAGCGACTACCAATCACCAGACGCCAGGTGTAATCCCAGGTCATGTCCAGCTGGCCGAAGGCCGCGTTCACCTTATTGGCCGCCACATAGCTGTTGGCATTGCCGGAGTTGTTGGTGACCTGGAAGCCATTGGCCGGATCGAGCAGGTTGTCGTCCGCCAGGATGCTACTCAGGTCCTGAGTGAACAGTGGATCGCTGTTCCCGAGCGTGGTGCTGCCCAGATAGAACTCATACTGCTCGTAGGTGCGGGACTTCTGCCAGTAATCCATCCCCCCGGACAGGGCAAACTCCCAGTTACCCAGGGTGGCCGGCATTGTTATAGTGAAGCCGTTGCTGTCGACGTAGTCGCGCAGATCCGAGTAGCGATAACTCGCAGCAGTATTGTTGGCGCCGCTGAACGCCGACGACTGAACCTCACCGGTCTGTGGATCGGTTACCGTCAGGCTCAACGCATTGACTTCATTCGGCAGGTCCGTGGACGCCTCGCTGTCCGAAATATACCAGTCGAAGCTCAGGCCACGCAGGAAGTCCAGGCTGTCACTGAGGCCCAGTGCATCCAGCGTATCCCAACCCAGCTCGTGCTCCCCGTGCACCTGATGCACTTCCAGCTCACGCTGCTCGTAGCGCAGCTCGGTGTTGCGGAAACCCTGTCCATCGGACAGCAGACGGTTGGCGTTGAAGTAATCACGCACCGACACTTCGTCGTCGGTGTTGCGCAACCAGATACTGGTGGTTTCAATGGAGTTTTCCGCGTTCAGACGAAGCCCAAAACTCAGGTTGCCGGAAATATCCACCGAGTTGACGGTCTCATCCTCGGTGACCACCTGGTTCTCAGGGTCCTGAAAGCGGCGCTGGACCACTTCGCGATTGCGCCAGCTGCTGTCATAAGCCGCACCGGCCAGAAAGCCGAACTCCATGTCATTGGGCAGGTAATAATTGTTACCCAGATTGATCTCGGCTTCGATATCCGGCTCGCCGGAGGTTTCCCGAGGGCTGATGTCCCGATTGAGACCGGCGGCCAATTGACGGTTGATCGCCGCGGCGTCCTCAATAGAATCCAGACGGGCAACCGTATTGATATTGTTGATGGAGACATCACCGCGGTACTGATCCAGAGCCGCACTCAACTGAGGCGACAGCGCCCGGGCGCCATCATCGGAACCCCAGCGATCATCCTCACCACCGGTGTAGGTCAGAAAATCCGAGGAAGCGGTGTTGGTGCCGGTACCCAGCTCAATGTTGAACAGAATATCGTCCGGAATACTGGTGGTACGGATGTCGACACTACCACCACCAAAGGCGGCAGGCTTGTCCGCTGACGGCACTTTCTGGATTGCCAGAGAATCCACAATGGAGGTCGGAATGATGTCCAGCGGCAGCACGTTGCGTGACAGGTCCGGGGACGGCACCATGGCGCCGTTGAGCGTGGTGTTGGAGTAGCGCTCACCCAGCCCGCGCACAAAGACAAACTTGCCATCCACCAGGGTGACCCCGGGAACGCGTGTCAACGCCAGCGCGACGGTTGAGTCGCCAATCCGGCTGATCTGATCCGCGCCAAGCAGGTCAGTCGCCACCGCCGCTTCCTGACGCTCCACGGCCAGACTTTCCGCGCCGCTCATCAGGCGGCCGCCGGTCACCAGCAACTCTTCCATGACCGGCGGTGCCATCACCGGCGGCTGGGTCGGTGCACTGTCATCGTCCTGGGCCACGGCCGAGGCACTGATCAAAGCGCTGAGCAGACTGACGCTGAAGCCGGCACGAGCGAGGTGAGTTGAAAATTGTTTGCTGTTCATCTGAACTGCCCTATCTAGTGAAGCTGTAGAGAGCCGCCTAGTAGAAAGGGCGCCGTAAGGCGCCCTTTCGTTACGGCAATCGTGTGTTGACTCGTTGCAGTCGGGGCTTATTCAGCCGCTTCGAACCACAGCGGCTGGGCACGATTGTCCGGGTGCAGGCCGTAAGTCCATCCCGCGGTCCAGTCGTTGTCAGCGGTCACGCCACCGACAAAGTCTGCATCTACCGGAGTCACCTGAGTGGCGTTACCGTTGACCACCATGTCGCCCAGCGGCAGGGAGTAGAAACCATCCAGGATGGCCAGATTGACATCGACGTCGTCAGCGGTCGGGTCTTCACCGTCAGCCGCGGTCTGCATCACGTCGTTGTTGGCTTCGAGGAAGGCACGAGTGGTGGTGCTGTCCGGCAGCGGGCCGCCGTTGGTCAGGGTGGCACAGGCGATGATGGACTCTTCTATCACCAGGTCACCGTCCTGAGCCGCCTGCAGACCTTCAGCCGATTCGATGCGAACACAGTAGTTATCGTCCGCCTGGTCACCCATGTAAGCGGTGGTCAGGATGGAGTTGCGGATGGTCGGGAAGTGCGCTTCCCGGATGCGCCAGCCGTGGCCATCAGCATGAGTACCCGCCGCATTCGGAGAGACGATACAGGTCAGGTTATTGATGGTAGCGCGAGAGTTCAGGCCGCGAGCCACGAAATCGTCGATAGTGGCCTGATCCTGGCTGCTGTAGCTGCCGATACCGTCGGACTCGATGCAGTGATCGCCATCGGTCTCGCCCTGAATCACCAATGCGTTGTTGATGGTGCCGACATAGGCTTCGTCGATATCGATGGAGTCATCGCGGACATACAGACCCACGTAGTTGTTGATATCAACCGCGCCACCGAAGAACTCGATACCGTCGTCGTAGGTTGAGTAAACCTGCAGGAAGTTCACCTCGGTACCGGAACCGACCGCGTTGAAAGAAATGCCGTTCAGGTCGTTACCCGGAGCCACCTGGGCACCAGTGTGCTTGACCATGAAGTACTCCAGGGAGCCGGAGCTGTCTTCATTGTTGTCACCACCGTAGTAAGTCTGGCCAGCGCCGGCCTTACCTTCAGCGGCGATATGGCAATCGGAGGTCGCCAGATCGCCATCCATCATGGTGCCGGTGTAGGCACACTTGTTGGTGATACCGAAACCATTGATGATCATGCCGCCCCACTGCTGGACATCTTCGGGTCCTACGGTACCTTCGATATCGGAGGTAGAAGTCACCACAACCGGCTCTTCCACAGTGCCTTCAGCAAAGATCTGGGAACCGCGATTGACCACAAAGTAATCATCGTTGGAGCGGAAGGCCAGAATGGTGCCCGCTTCCAGGCGCAATACAGAGCCGTCACCACCCTGGGCAATGCCAGCCGCTTCCATGTCAGCGTCGTTGTCGTAGCCCTGACCGATCATCAGGCTGTCGTTGAAGATGTGGGCGCCGTCATTGGACAGGTCGCCAAAAACCAGCTCTTCAGAACCGGTGTAGGGCTTGCTCAGGCTGACAAAATCGGTGCCGTATACGCAGTTGGGCGCATCGTATGAGCCCTGGAAGGTCTCGCCGTCTTGTTCATAGGAGGCACAGGGGTTATCTACGGTTTCGCCACCTCCACCACCACTGGTGTTATTGTTGCTGTTATCGCCAACTGAGTTGTCGACACTGGACTGGTTGCGGGCATCGATCTCGATATCGCCGCCGCCACAAGCCGCCAGCACTGCAGTCAAAGCGGTTACGCTAACAAGGGTCGTGATTTTCATAGGTTGAGCACTCCTGATGGATCGCTTTTTTTGAAAACGGGGACTACCGGCCTCGACCCATAGTCCATGTCTGGTCGGAGAAAGCCTTGCAAGCAACTCGGCTCATCTCGTCGTGTGGCGCCTATGTTCAACAAGTTTTATGAATCTTGGGCGACAGTTTTGTGAAGGTTTTGTGACGAGCACCGGAGGGGAGGCACCGATGGGCCGGTTGACGGTAGGCGCCGGAATTCTTGACAGCCACCCCCTCCCTGCCTAGGATGCCTTTCCTTTATCAGCAACAGAGCCCAAGCCCCATGCTGCCTTTCCACCAGGTTGTTGCGGACGATTTCGAAGCCGTTAACCAGCGCATCATCGAACAGCTCCACTCCGATGTAGAGCTGGTCGAGAATATTGGTCACTACCTTATTGAAGCCGGGGGCAAGCGATTGCGCCCGCTGATGGTGCTGCTCACTTGCCGGGCACTGGACTATAGAGGACAGGACAATCTGGACCTGGCGGCGATCATCGAGTTCATCCACACCGCCACCCTGCTCCACGACGATGTGGTCGACACTTCGGAGCGCCGGCGCGGGCGCATTACCGCCAACGCCCAGTGGGGTAACGCCCCGGCGGTGCTGGTGGGGGACTTCCTGTATTCCCGGGCATTTCAGATGATGGTGGCCATTGGCAGTATGGACATCATGTCGGTGCTGTCGGAAACCACTAACCGTATCGCGGAGGGCGAGGTCCAGCAGTTGGTCAACGCCAAGGACCCCGCCGTCACGGAGAGCAATTACTTCTCAGTGATCGACAAAAAGACGGCCATCCTGTTTGCCTCAGCCTGCGAAGTGGCAGCGGTTCTCAGCGAGGCAGCCCCCGACCAGCGCCAGGCGCTGAGGGCCTACGGCCACCACGTCGGTATGGCCTTTCAGCTGGTAGACGATGCGCTCGACTATCAGGGAGACGCCGAGGCCCTGGGCAAGAACGTCGGTGACGACCTGGCGGAGGGTAAACCCACCCTGCCCCTGATTTATGCTATGCAGACGGGAACACCGGACCAGAAGGCGCTGGTGGCAGGTGCGATCCGGGCGGGAGACACCACAAAGCTGCCGGAGATCCTGCGCATCGTCGAGGAAACTGGCGCCATGGAATACACGCTCGAGCGCGCTCGCGCCCAGGTCGCCAGCGCCAGGGCACAGCTGGCGGCCCTGCCAGAGAACGCCTACACCCGGGCCATGGCCGAGGTGGCGGAGTTCGCCCTGGCCCGGACTCACTAGACAAGCTCCCCACAGTCGGTAGAATGGCGACCTTTGCCGCCCTGAATCCACCCGCAACGGTGACCGATGGGCCGATATAGACTGTAACAGAGCCCCTATTATGAACGCCTTTGCCCAAAAGAACGCCTACAGCCGTGACGAACTGCTCGAGTGTGGCCACGGCCGCCTGTTTGGCCCCGGCAACGCCCAGTTGCCCGTGCCCAATATGCTGATGCTCGACCGGATCGCCCATATCAGCGAAACGGGCGGGGAATTCAGCAAAGGCGAAATCATCGCCGAGCTCGATATTTCTCCCGACCTGTGGTTCTTTGACTGCCACTTCCCCGGCGACCCGGTTATGCCCGGCTGTTTGGGCCTGGACGCCATGTGGCAACTGGTGGGTTTTTTCCTGGGCTGGAAGGGCAACCCCGGTAAGGGACGGGCCCTAGGCTGCGGTGAAGTGAAATTTACCGGGCAGATTCTGCCCACCGCCAAAAAAATCACCTATCACATCAACCTGAAGCGGGTCATTGAGCGCAAGCTGATCATGGGCATCGCCGACGGCCGGGTATCCGTCGATGGCAAAGACATCTACTTTGCCAAGGATTTGCGCGTCGGTCTGTTTCAGAACACTGATTCCTTCTAAATCGGGCGGCCGGGCCAGCCCGTGGCGCTGAACTCAGCTTCTGTCGAGCGGTCCAATCCCCGCCCCGACAGAGCGGTTTGTATGGCATAATGGCGCCCACTGCTTCCGCTACAAACAGAGATAAGAGGTAGCCTATGAAACGCGTTGTAGTTACCGGCATGGGCATTGTGTCCTGCTTAGGTAATGATATTGCCACCGTACTCGAGGCATTACGCGCAGGCCGTTCCGGCATCAAATTTCAGGACAGCTATGCCGAGATGGGTTTCCGCAGCCAAGTGGCGGGCTCCATCGACATTGACCTGAAAGAGTGCATTGATCGCAAAGTGCTTCGCTTCATGGGCGATGCGGCGGCCTTTGCCTATATTTCCATGGATCAGGCCATTGCTGACGCCGGCCTCGATGAGTCGCTGGTGTCAAACGAGCGCACCGGTATCATCATGGGCTCTGGCGGCGCCTCCTCCAAGAACCTGGTGGAAGCAGCTGACGTACTGCGGGAGAAAGGCCTGAAGCGGGTCGGCCCCTACCGGGTCACCCAGACCATGGGCAGCACCACCTCGGCCTGCCTGGCCACACCCTTCAAAATCAAGGGGCTGAACTACTCCATCTCCTCCGCCTGCGCCACCAGCGCCCACTGTATTGGTAGCGCCATGGAGCAGATCCAGCTGGGCAAACAGGACATCGTATTTGCCGGTGGTGGTGAGGAAGAGCACTGGACATTGACCAGCCTGTTCGACGCCATGGGCGCCCTGTCCACCAAGTACAACGACCATCCCGAACAAGCATCACGCGCCTATGATGCAGAGCGCGACGGTTTTGTCATTGCCGGTGGTGGTGGTTGCCTGGTACTGGAAGAGTATGAGCATGCCAAGGCTCGCGGCGCAAAGATCTACGCCGAACTGGTTGGCTACGGCGCCAACTCTGACGGTTACGACATGGTGGCCCCTTCCGGTGAAGGCGCCATTCGCTGCATGAAGCAGGCCCTGGCGACCACCGACGGGGACATTGATTACATCAACTCACACGGCACCAGTACGCCGGTGGGCGACCTGGCTGAACTGAAGGCCATTCGCGCCACCTTTACCGACAAGGTGCCGACCATCAGCTCCACCAAATCCCTCACCGGGCATTCTCTGGGTGCCACCGGCGTACAGGAGGCCATCTACAGCCTCCTGATGATGAAGCACGACTTCATCTGTGCCTCGGCGAACATCACCCAGCTGGACCCCGAAGCCGAAGGGCTGCCGATCGCGACCGAGCGTCAGGATGGGGTGACTCTGGAGCGGGTCATGTCCAACAGCTTCGGTTTTGGCGGCACCAATGCCTGCCTGGTGTTCCAGCGCATGGCCGACTGATACGCCAGACCCTGTTCAGATGGACATAAAAAAACGCGGCATCGGCCGCGTTTTTTTATGTCCACCACGTTTTTATGTCCTGACTTCCGGCTGATCAACCCTGGCGCTGGTGCAGCCACTGTTTGACCATAGGTACCAGGTAGGGCTCCCAAGCCCTTGCCTGTACGCCAAAGCCATCCCGCAGGCGCCGCCCACCCAACACCGCGCTGATAGGCTCATCCGGAGGCAAGGACTCCAGCCTCGTCAGCTCGACCCCCTCCGGCATGCTGTCAAGCTGGCCCAGTACGGCAATCACCTTTTCCGCAAAATCCGCTTCGCTGCAGGGCTCGCGACTGGCGTAATGCATGACCCCCCAGTTCTCCGCCCCACAGCTGATCTGTTTGACCACGCCCACGATCACTCGGGCCGCATCGGACAGCGCCGTGGGTGACCCTTTCAGTCGGACATGGACCGGCACCTCCCCCTGACCACTGAAAATCGCGCCAAGAAGGCGGGTCAGGCGGTTGTCACCATAGCTGCCAATCATCCAGCTCAGGCGGAGAATCAACCGCTTCGACAGCACCCCGGTCACCGCCTGCTCGGCCGCCAACCAGGCGCGCCCGGCGTCACTTTGGGGCATGGGTTCGTCTTTTTCGGCATGACTGCTTTTGTTATCCCCGCCAAAGACCTGATAGCTGGACAGCTGGATCATGGGCAGGCGCTGCTCCTCGCAAACCTGAGCCAGGATGGCGGCGGCCCGGGGGATCAGGGAGCAGTGAGCGCTATCGGGCCGATCGGCCCAACCCAGGGTGTTGATCACCAGCCTGGGGCGCTGATGCTCGATCCAGGCGCGAACCTCCCCGATATCGGTCCAGTTCAGTCGGGCCGACTCGGGCATGATCAGCGCAAAGGGTTCGCGCTCAAGCTCGTGCTCGAGCGCTTTGCCCAGGGCATGGGAGGCGTCAGTCAACAGCAGTTTCAAACGCGGCAACTCACCTGGACGTGGCTTTAGAACGGAATGTCATCATCAAAGCTGTCAAAGCCGCCGGCTGGCTGCTGAGGCTGCCCGCCGCCCCGTGGCGCGTTCTGCTGCCCACCCTGAGCGGGCGCATTCTGGGGGCCGCCGTAATTGCCGCCACCTTGTGGCGCGGAGTAATCGTCCGACGGGCCGGACTGATTGCCATAACCGCCACCGCCGCCATAATTGCTGTTGTCACCACCACGGCCGTCGAGCATCTGCATCTCATTGGCGACAATTTCAGTGGTGTAGCGGTCCTGACCGTCCTGCCCCTGCCACTTGCGGGTACGCAAGGAGCCTTCGATGTAGACTTTGCTGCCCTTTTTCAGATACTCGCCCGCAATCTCGGCCAGACGGTTGAAAAAGACCACCCGGTGCCACTCGGTGCGCTCCTGTGGCTGGCCGGTCTGCTTGTCTTTCCACTGGTCACTGGTGGCCAAATTGACGTTGGTCACCGCCCCACCGGAGGGCATGTAGCGGGTTTCCGGGTCGGCACCCAGGTTCCCGATCAGAATGACTTTGTTGATTCCCCGAGCCATGATGTTCTCCTGTTCGTAAACTGTCTTAAATGGCCGTCAGGATACACCAGCGGCCCTTGGCTGTCAGTCGGTGAATGGGTTCACCGGGCCAACACACACTGTTCGGCGATGGAGGACAGCCGCTTGCGGTCCACCACCCGGGGGTCCACCTTGAGGTAAGCGGTCCCCTCGCTTTCCACGACCACCACTTCGGCCACGCCGGGCACGGCGTATAGCTCTTCACTGAACCGGTCGCTGACCTTGCCTTTGAGCGGAATCAGAACGCTGGCCAGGTAACGGGGCGGGCGCATGCCCACGGCGGCCAGCCACCAGAGCAACACCAGCGTTACGGCCACCGCCGATACCGCCGGCAACCCTCCCACCTGAAACACCCAACCGCCCAGGGCACCGCCGGCAAAGGCGCCGAAAAATTGGCAGCTGGCATAAATACTGGTGGCGGTGCCCTTCCCCCCCGCTGGCGCAATCTTGCTGACCAGTGAGGGAAGGCTGGCTTCCAGCAGGTTGAACGCCATAAAGAACACAAACAGAATGGCCAACACGGCGAATAACGAGCTGACCCAGGGCTGTGCCGCCAGCGCGAGTCCCAACAGGGCAATGGCGCCGAGAAACACCGGCTTCATCTGCCGACGCTTCTCGGCGATGATGATGAACGGCAGCATGGCCGCAAAGGCGCCCGCCAGCAGCGGCAGATAGACAAACCAGTGATCCCCCCGGGCAATACCGAGGTCCGTTTCCAGACGCTGAGGCATGACCAGAAACAGGGCCATCAGCACAAAGTGCAGCACGAAGATGCCCAGGTTCAGGCGCAGCAACTCGCGATTGGCCAATACCTGTCGGATCAGCTCCGGAACGGCCCCGACTTCGCGCCGCCGGCGCGGCGGTCGCTGAACCGTCGGCACCAGTTGCCAGACGATCCACAATCCGACCAGCCCCAGTGCGGCGGTCAACCAGAACACCGCCGCGAGGCCGCCCCAGTTGGCCAGCAGGGGGCCAATCACCAGCGCCAATGAGAAGGAGACACCAATCGCACCACCGATGGTCGCCATGGCCTTGGTGCGGTTCTCTTCGGCCGTAAGGTCCGCCAACAAGGCCATCACCGCGCCAGCGATGGCACCGCCCCCCTGGAGCAGGCGCCCGAGCACCAGTTCATAAACCGAATCGGCCTGCGCAGCAACCACGCTGCCGAGAGTGAACACTAACAAACCGACGGTGATGACGGGCTTTCGGCCGATGCGGTCGGAGAGGATACCGAAAGGAATCTGGAGCAGTGCCTGACTGAAGCCGTAGGCGCCCAGGGCCAGGCCCAGTAGCAGGGGGGTGGCGTGGCGGTAGTCGTCGCCATAGAGGGTGAGCACCGGCAGGACCATGAACAGCCCGAGCATACGGAAGGCGTACAGCAGTGCCAGGGAGACCACCGTGCGGCGCTCGAAGGGGGCCTGAACAATCGGCAAGGACAGCTCCTGATTCACATGGGTAAATGGGAGGCGAATTCTAACACACTGCACGCCCAAACCCTTTGACCCTAAGCCTTCATCAAGTCCGGCTCAGGGTCGGGTATGCCCCGCTCCAAACCGGGCGTGACTATTACTCACTACAATCCTTTACAACCCGGGTGACCGCCCCTCGGTGGGAATGCGTATAATGGGGGATTTGGTCGTTTCGGGAGACATGATGGATACCATTCTGGTTCGGGGGGCGCGCACCCATAACCTCAAGAATATCGACCTCGACATACCGCGGGACAAACTCGTCGTGATTACCGGCCTGTCCGGCTCGGGTAAGTCCTCACTCGCCTTCGACACCCTGTACGCCGAGGGCCAGAGACGCTATGTGGAATCACTCTCCACCTACGCCCGGCAATTCCTCTCCATGATGGAAAAGCCCGACGTCGACCACGTGGAAGGGTTGAGCCCGGCCATCTCCATCGAACAGAAATCCACCTCCCACAACCCGCGCTCCACCGTGGGCACCATTACCGAGATTTATGACTATCTGCGCCTGCTATTCGCCCGGGTAGGTGAGCCCCGCTGCCCGGTGCACGGTGAGCCATTATCGGCCCAAACCGTCAGCGAAATGGTCGACACGGTGCTCGCCCTGCCCGAGGGCACCAAGCTCATGCTTCTGGCCCCGGTTATCCGGGATCGCAAAGGTGAGCACTTACATATCTTCGAGCAACTGAAGCGCGAAGGGTTTATCCGTGCCCGGGTGGACAGCATTCTGGTGGACCTGGATGACCTGCCCAAGCTGGACAAGAAGAAAAAGCACACCATCGAGGTGGTGGTAGACCGGTTCAAAGTCCGGCCCGACCTGCAGACCCGGCTTGCCGAGTCCTTCGAGACCGCTTTGAACCTGACCGAAGGGTTGGCCGGCATCAGCTTTATGGATGGCGAACAGGATGACCAACTGTTCTCCGCCAAGCATGCCTGCCCAGTCTGCGATTACAGCCTGAGTGAGCTGGAACCGCGCCTGTTCTCGTTCAACAATCCCGCCGGCGCCTGCCCGACCTGCGACGGTCTGGGTGTGAAGCAGTTCTTTGATGAATCCCGGGTGATACAGAACCCCGAAGCATCTCTGGCCGAAGGTGCCATTCGCGGCTGGGACCGGCGCAATATCTACTACTACCACATGCTCGACTCTCTGGCGGAGCACTACGGTTTCGATATCGATACGCCCTGGAAAAAGCTCAAAGCCAAAGACCGGCGGGTGGTGCTATACGGCTCGGACGATGAGGAAATTGACTTCAGTTACATTAACGAGCGCGGCGACCTCTACCAGCGTCGGCACCGGTTTGAGGGTGTCCTGCCCAATATGGAGCGGCGCTATCGGGACACCGAATCCTCGTCGGTTCGCGAGGAGCTGGCCAAGTACATGTCCTCCCAATCCTGCCCCAGCTGCGGCGGCGCACGTCTGCGAGAGGAGGCGCGCAATGTGTTCATCGACGAGCACACCCTGTNCNCNNNNGANCNAGCTGCCNGTCGGGGAGGCCTACGACTACTTCAGCGCCCTCAACTTTCACGGCAGCAAGGCGAGCATTGCGGAGAAAATACTCAAGGAGCTGCGCGACCGGTTCCGNTTTCTGGTGGATGTGGGTCTGAATTACCTGTCTCTGAACCGCAGCGCGGACAGCCTGTCCGGGGGCGAGGCGCAGCGAATCCGCCTCGCGAGTCAGATCGGTGCCGGCCTGGTGGGCGTCATGTACATCCTGGACGAGCCCTCGATCGGGCTGCACCAGCGCGACAATGAGCGCTTACTCCGTACACTGACCCACCTGCGCAATATCGGCAATACGGTGATTGTGGTCGAACACGATGAAGATGCCATACGCCAGGCCGACCATGTGATCGATATCGGCCCTGGCGCCGGCGTTCACGGCGGTCAGGTGATCGCCCAGGGCGACGTCAACGCCATCATGGCCACCGACGGCTCGATTACCGGGGAGTACCTCAGCGGCAAGCGGGAAATCGCTGTGCCAGCGGAGCGTCATCCTGTAGACCCCGACCGGATGTTCCGAATCACCGGCGCCCGGGGTAACAACCTGAAAAACGTCACCCTGGAGCTCCCGGTGGGCCTGATGACCTGTGTCACCGGAGTCTCGGGTTCCGGGAAGTCCACCCTGATCAATGCCACACTTCACCCGCTCGCGGCGACGGAACTCAATGGCGCCACCACGCTCAAGGCGGCGCCCTATGAAACCGTTGAAGGCATGGATCACTTCGATAAATGCGTCGATATTGATCAGAGCCCGATCGGCCGCACCCCACGCTCCAACCCGGCAACCTATACCGGCATTTTTACCCCCATCAGAGAGCTGTTTGCCGGAACCCAGGAAGCCCGCTCACGCGGTTACAAACCGGGACGATTCAGTTTCAACGTCCGCGGTGGCCGCTGCGAAGCCTGCCAGGGCGACGGGGTCACCAAGGTGGAGATGCACTTTCTGCCGGACGTCTATGTGCCCTGCGACGTATGTAAAGGCAAGCGCTATAACCGCGAGACACTGGAGGTGAAATACAAAGGCAAAAGCATTCACGAAGTGCTGGAGCTGACTGTCGAAGAAGCCAGAACCTTCTTCGACCCGGTCCCTGCGATTGCCAATCGGCTGCAGACGCTCATGGACGTGGGACTTTCCTACATTCGGCTGGGCCAGGCGGCGACGACCTTGTCTGGCGGGGAAGCGCAGCGGGTCAAACTCTCCCGCGAGCTCTCAAAACGTGACACCGGCCAGACTCTCTACATTCTCGATGAACCGACGACCGGGCTGCACTTTTACGATATCGAGCAGCTTCTGGCGGTTCTGCACCGGTTACGGGATCACGGCAATACAGTGGTGGTGATTGAACACAATCTCGACGTGATCAAAACCGCTGACTGGCTTATCGACCTGGGGCCGGAAGGCGGCTCGGGTGGAGGCGAGATTATCGCCACCGGCACGCCGGAGGCGGTGGCTGAGCAGCCACAATCCCACACCGGGCGATTCCTCAAACCGATGCTGAATGTGGCGGCAAAGCGCAAAAAAGGGAAAAAGAAAGCCGAGAAAGCCTGAATAAAAGCATTCCCCCCAGATACAAAAAAGCCAGGCATCAGCCTGGCTTTTTTGTATCTGCTTCAATGATGTCCGCAAAAGACATCATCAGCGCGGCGCCGATATTACTCGGCCGAATCCGCTGCCGCTTCTACCGGCTCTTCACCCGCTTCAATCTGGGGGCGATCCACCAGCTCAACATAGGCCATGGGGGCCTTGTCGCCGGCACGGAAGCCACACTTCATGATACGGATATAGCCACCGGGGCGGGACTCATAACGAGGACCCAGCTCCGCGAACAGTTTACCTACCGCTTCTTTATCACGCAGGCGACTGAACGCCAGACGACGGTTGGCAACACTGTCCTTCTTGGCCAAAGTAATCAGCGGCTCGGCTACGCGACGCAGTTCTTTGGCCTTGGGCAAGGTGGTTTTAATCAGCTCGTGCTCAACCAGAGACGCGGTCATATTGCGAAACATGGCTTTGCGATGAGAGCTGTTACGATTCAGTTGACGGCCACTATGACGATGACGCATGACGCTAAACCCTTCACTAACGATCGCTTCACAGCGATCTCGTTAACCGCCGGCCAAACGACCGGCGACGAAACAATGTATTATCAGTCTTCGTTCTTCAAGCTGGCCGGGGGCCAGTTTTCCAAACGCATACCGAGTGACAAACCGCGCGAGGCGAGTACATCTTTGATCTCTGTCAGAGACTTCTTACCCAGGTTCGGGGTCTTCAACAGCTCAACTTCTGTGCGCTGAATCAGATCACCGATATAGTAGATATTCTCTGCCTTCAGGCAGTTCGCAGAGCGAACTGTCAGTTCGAGATCATCAACCGGACGCAGAAGAACAGGATCAATTGCTTCCTCTTTCTCTTCCGGCGTGGACTGCTTCTCAGCCTCCAGGTCGACGAACACGGCCAGCTGCTGTTGCAGGATGGTCGCTGCACGACGAATCGCTTCTTCCGGATCGATGGTACCGTTGGTCTCCAGATCCAGAATCAACTTGTCCAGGTCAGTACGCTGCTCTACACGGGCACTCTCGACCGTATAGGCAAGACGACGGACCGGACTGTAAGTCGCATCCAGCTGCAGGCGACCAATCGCGCGACTTTCGTCCTCGTCGTGACGACGGGCATCAGCCGGCTCGTANCCGCGACCACGAGCCACGGTCAGGCGCATGTTCAGNTCGGTATCACCGGTGATATGGGCAATCACGTGATCGGGGTTNTTCACCTCNATATCGTGATCAACCTGGATATCTCCGGCGGTAACGACACCCGGGCCCTTCTTCTTCAGAGTCAGAACCGCGCGATCCTTACCGTGCATCACAACCGCAACGTTCTTGAGGTTGAGCAGGATTTCAATAACGTCTTCCCGCACACCNTCAATNGCGCTGTACTCGTGCAGCACACCGTCAATCTCGGCTTCAGTAATGGCACAGCCCGCCATGGAGGAGAGCAGAATACGCCGTAGGGCATTGCCCAGAGTGTGACCGAAACCGCGCTCAAGCGGCTCCAACACCACNCGAGCGTGGGTCGNGCTGTTTTCGGTCACATCGATATGACGCGGAGTCAAAAATTCGTTTACTGCAGTCTGCATAGCCACACCTGTTAGCGGTTAGTCCCTTACTTGGAGTAAAGCTCGACAATAAGGTTCTCGTTGATTTCAGCGGGCAATTCACTGCGATCGGGAACTCGGGTGAAAACNCCTTCTTTCTTGTCCGCGTTCACATCGATCCACTCAACATTGCTGCGCTGGCCGGCAAGGGTCAGGGCGTTCTGNATACGCAACTGATTCTTGGCCTTCTCGCGAACGGCAACCACATCACCTTCCTGCACCTGATAGGACGGAATGTTCAGGGTTTTGCCGTTGACGCTGATCGCCTTATGGGTCACCAGCTGACGCGCTTCTGCACGGGTAGAGCCAAAGCCCATCCGGTACACAACGTTATCAAGGCGGCCTTCGAGCAGCTTCAACAGGTTCTCACCGGTGGCACCCTTACGGCGAGCGGCTTCTTNGTAGTAGCTGCGGAACTGCTTTTCCATCATGCCATAGGTGCGACGTACCTTCTGCTTTTCACGCAGCTGCACACCATAGTCAGACAGACGACCACGACGCTGACCATGCTGGCCAGGAACGCTTTCCAGTTTACACTTCGAATCCAGCGCACGAGCACCACTCTTCAGAAAGAGGTCGGTGCCTTCNCGACGGGACAGTTTACATGTAGGTCCAATATAACGAGCCATTATCTAGTTCCCCTTACACTCGACGTTTCTTGGGAGGACGGCAGCCGTTGTGCGGAATCGGCGTAACGTCGACAATGTTGGTGATCTTGTAACCAACATTATTAAGTGCGCGAACTGCGGATTCGCGGCCAGGGCCAGGGCCCTTCACTTCTACGTCGAGGTTCTTAAGACCGTATTCTTTCGCTGCCTCACCGGCGCGCTCCGCAGCTACCTGGGCAGCAAACGGGGTGCTTTTGCGCGAACCGCGGAAGCCAGANCCACCAGAGGTAGCCCAGCTCAGGGTATTACCCTGACGGTCGGTGATAGTGACAATGGTGTTATTGAAGGACGCGTGGATGTGGGCAACCCCATCGACCACCGTCTTCTTGACTTTCTTTTTCGTTGCGGNTTTATTACCTGGCTTCGCCATAGCAATCTCTTCCTAACCTGTAGTTACCGTATTTGAATGACTGGCGCAGATCGATTAACGCTTAATCGGCTTGCGCGGGCCCTTACGTGTGCGAGCGTTGGTCTTGGTACGCTGACCATTGACCGGCAAGCTGCGACGGTGACGCAGACCGCGATAGCAGCCCAGGTCCATCAGACGCTTGATGTTCATCGACACAACACGGCGCAAGTCACCCTCTACGGTATGCTTGCCAAGCTCGTTACGGATCGCGTCGAGCTGTTCCTCGGAAAGACTACCCATTTTGGCGTCTTCGGCGATGCCAGTAGCGGCACAGATCTGTTGCGCAGTAGTACGGCCGATCCCATAGACGTAAGTCAGGGANACAACCGCGTGCTTGTGATCTGGTATGTTTACACCAGCAATACGGGCCATTCAAATTACTCCAGTAACACTAAAATTGCAGCGTTGACGGCAACTTACGCCACCCAACACCCTAAAAGGCGCGCAAGGATAGCGGTAAAATCACCAAAAATCAATAGCCCGGGGATTTCTCCCCGGACGACAGTCAACGCCCCCTCATGTACGCCCCGCCCCTGGAGGGGGGCCGGNCGTCCAATTCTTAACCCTGCCGCTGCTTGTGGCGAGGCTCAGCGTGGCAAATTACTCGCAGNACGCCGTTGCGCTTAACCATCTTGCAGTTGCGGCAGATCTTTTTAACAGAAGCACGAACTTTCATGATCCTACCCTAGTAATGGGGATTAGCGAGCGTTNCCGCTGCCATATCCCTTCAAGTTAGACTTCTTCATCAGTGACTCGTACTGATGAGACATCAAGTGCGCCTGAACCTGGGACATAAAGTCCATNACCACCACTACCACGATCAGCAACGACGTGCCCCCCAAGTAGAAGGGAACATTGGCCGCCACCACCAGGAACTGGGGCATCAGGCACACAGCCGACATATAAACAGCACCCACTACCGTCAGACGGGTCAGGACACTGTCGATATAGCGGGCCGATTGCTCACCCGGGCGAATCCCCGGGATGTAGGCACCGGACTTCTTCAGGTTATCCGCNACNTCTTTCGGGTTGAACATCAACGCCGTGTAGAAGAAGCAGAAGAACGAGATCAGCGCCGCGAACAGCAGAATGTTCAGAGGCTGACCCGGACCAATCGCCAGAGCGAGATCCTGAAGGAAGTCGCTGGCNAANCCNTCNCCGCCCTCGCCAAACCANTGGGCAATGGACGCCGGGAACAGCAGAATACTGCTGGCAAAGATCGCCGGAATCACGCCGGCCATATTGATCTTCAGCGGCAGGTGACTGGTCTGAGCGGCATAGGCATTACGNCCNTGCTGACGCTTCGCGTAGTTTACCGTAATNCGACGCTGTCCGCGNTCNACCCGGACCACACCCCAGATTACCGCCAACGCGATNACCGCAATCACCAGCAACAGTAGCAGGTGCAGATCGCCCTGACGGGCACTCTCAAACGCCTGNCCGACCGCGCTCGGCAAACCCGCCACNATACCGGCGAAAATGAGCATTGAAATGCCGTTNCCGATACCTTTTTCAGTGACCTGCTCGCCCAACCACATCATGAAGACGGCGCCGGTAACCAGAGAGGTGACCGCNATGAAGTGAAACGCAAAATCCGCTTCGCCACCATANGCAAANCCGGAAAAGCTCACTGACATTGCCATCGCCTGNACCGTAGCCANCACCACCGTACCGTAACGGGTGTACTGGTTGATCTTGCGGCGACCCGCGTCACCTTCTTTCTTAAGCTGCTCCAGCGAGGGAGTCACGGCGGTCATCAACTGCATGATAATAGATGCAGAGATGTACGGCATGATACCCAACGCCAGAATACTCATGCGCTCCAGGGCACCCCCGGAGAACATGTTGAACATACCCAGAATGGTACCCTGATTCTGGTTAAACAGGTTGGCAATCCGCTCGGGATCCAAACCNGGAACCGGAATATGAGTACCAATTCGGTAGACTACGATCGCCAGGAACAAAAAACGTAGGCGAGCCCAAAGCTCGCCCAGACCTTTCTGATTCCCCAACGAAGGATTACCGGGAGTTGCCATGTTGGCGCCCCTTACTCTTCGACTTTCCCGCCGGCNGCTTCAATCGCAGCCTTGGCACCTTTGGTGACCGCAATACCGCGTACGGTAACCGCTTTGCTGAGCTCGCCAGATGCGAAGATCTTGGCGCGCTTCATGTTAGCACCAATGACATCGGCCTGCTTCAGAGTTTCGATATCGATGGTATCGCCCTCCACCTTGTTCAGCTCTGAGAGACGAACTTCGGCAGTGACACGACCAATGCGAGAACTGAAACCATACTTCGGCAGACGCTTCTGCAGCGGCATCTGACCGCCTTCAAAGCCCGGAGCAACNCTACCACCGGAACGGGACTTCAAACCTTTGTGACCGCGACCGGCGGTCTTGCCCAGGCCACTACCGATACCGCGACCCACGCGCTTCTTGCTATGGGTGCTACCGGGGGCGGGACTCAGCTCGTTAAGACGCATCTTATTCTCCCTCTACCTGTACCAGATAGTTTACAGAGTTAATCATCCCACGCACGGAGGGAGTGTCTTCCACCTCAACGGTGTGGCCGATACGGCGCAGACCCAAACCGGCAACGCTAGCCTGATGCTTCTTCAGGCGACCCGCGGTACTACGGACTTGAGTCACTTTGATCATTTTCTTAGCCATGGTCGTATTCCGCAATCAGTTAACTGGCAACGCCAATTAATTCAGGATCTCTTCGACACTTTTGCCACGCTTGGCCGCTACAGAGTCCGGAGACGCCATAGACTTCAGCGCGTTAAAAGTGGCACGAACAACGTTTACCGGGTTGGTAGANCCGTAGCACTTGGCCAGTACGTTCTGAACACCGGCAATTTCCAGCACAGAGCGCATGGCACCGCCAGCAATAACACCGGTACCCTGGGAGGCNGGCTGCATGAACACCTTGGAGGCGCCATGACGACCNTTGGTCGGGTACTGGATAGTATCACCGTTCANTTCAACGTCGATCATGTTACGGCGAGCGGCTTCCATTGCTTTCTGGATAGCAACCGGCACTTCNCGTGCCTTACCGCGGCCAAAGCCGACCTTACCGTTACCGTCACCAACCACNGTCAGNGCGGTGAAGGCAAAGATACGACCACCTTTAACAGTCTTGGCAACACGATTGACNTGTACCAGCTTTTCCTGGAAGCCTTCGTTGTTGCCTTCTTCTTTCTTCGCGTATGCCATATCTTAACCCTTAGAATTCCAGTCCAGCTTCACGCGCAGCGTCNGCCAGGGCTTTTACGCGACCGTGGAACTTGAACCCACTACGGTCGAANGCCACCCGGGAGACACCGGCAGCTTTAGCGCGCTCTGCNATCAGAGCGCCGACAGCTTTCGCCGCCTCGCTGTTACCCGTTTTGCCTTGACGCAGATCTTTGTCCAACGTCGAGGCACTGGCCAATACGCGGCCNCCATCTTCTGCAATNACCTGCGCGTAAATATGACGCGGGGTACGATGAACAGACAGACGGTTAACACTCAGTTCACGAATCTTGGCACGGGCACGACGCGCACGGCGAAGACGAGATTGCTTCTTATCGCTCATATCCTGGCCCTACTTCTTCTTGGCTTCTTTACGGCGAACCTGTTCGCTTGCATAGCGGATGCCTTTACCCTTGTAGGGTTCGGGCTCACGCAANGCGCGAATCTCGGATGCCACCTGACCGAGCAGCTGCTTGTCAGCGCTCTTCAGCACAATTTCTGTCTGGGCCGGACATTCCGCCGTTACACCTTCCGGTAAGGTGTAATCGATCGGCTGAGAATAACCGACAGACAGGTTTACAGTTTTACCCGACGCNTTGGCACGATAACCAACGCCGACCAGTTGCAGCTTCTCTTCGAAGCCCTGATCTACGCCTTTTACCATGCTGCCGACCAGAGCACGCATGGTGCCTGCCAGCGCGCGGGACTGCTTGGCCCCATCACGAGCGGTGAACTTGAGCAGGTTTTCTTCCTGCTGGATTTCAACGCTGTCGTGAATTTCCAGAGCCAATGTACCTTTTCCGCCTTTAACGCTAAGNCTCTGACCCTGAAGGGTGACCTTAACAGCGGACGGTACTTCAACCGGACTATTTGCAACTCGTGACATGACGACTTCCCGTTAAAATACTGTGCAGAGGACTTCACCACCNACGCCAGCGGCGCGAGCGGCACGATCAGTCATAACACCTTTACTGGTAGAAACGATGGCAACNCCCANACCACCGCGCACGGTCGGAATGGACGACTTACCAGCATAACTGCGCAAGCCGGGNCGACTGACCCGATCCAGCTCAGCAATNACCGGCTTACCTTCAAAATATTTCAGCTCAATGGTCAGCTCGGGCTTGGCACCCTCGCTCACTGAGAAACTATCAACGTAGCCTTCTTCTGCCAGAACTTTTGCCACAGAGGCCTTCAGTTTGGAAGAGGGCATGGTGACATTCGACTTTCCCACCTGCTGGGCGTTTCGAATGCGAGTCAGCATATCGGCCAACGGATCTTGCATGCTCATCTGATTCTGCTCCTAATGTTAAGCCCTGGGCTTACCAGCTGGACTTGACCAAACCGGGAACGTCGCCCCGCATGGCAGCTTCACGCAGCTTGTGGCGGCACAAGCCGAACTTGCGATACACACCGTGCGGACGGCCAGTTACGCGACAGCGACGACGCCCGCGGCTCGGGCTCGCATCGCGAGGCAGCTGCTGCAGTTTGATCTGCGCTTCCCAGACTTGCTCTTCGGAAGAAGCAGGGCTGGCAATAATCGCTTTCAGTTCCGCGCGCTTAGCGGCGTATTTGGCGACTGTGCGGGCACGTTTTACTTCGCGTGCAACCATTGATTTCTTAGCCATGACGCTACCCTTAACCTTTGAACGGGAAGTTGAACGCTTTCAACAGCGCGCGACCTTCCTCGTCGTTCCGTGCTGTCGTTGTGATACAAATATCCAGACCGCGGAGCTTATCGACNTTATCGTAGTCAATTTCCGGGAAGATAATCTGCTCGCCTACGCCCATGGAGAAGTTACCGCGGCCGTCAAATTGCTTCGGGCTGATACCCCGGAAGTCGCGAATGCGCGGAATAGCGATGCTGACCAGGCGATCCAGAAACTCATACATACGATCTTTACGCAGAGTTACTTTGCAGCCAATCGGCCAGCCATCACGGATTTTGAAACCCGCGATTGACTTNCGTGCCTTGGTAATCACGACCTTCTGGCCGGCGATTTTTTCCAAGTCACCGATCGCATTCTCAAGCACTTTCTTGTCGCCCACAGCCTCACCGACACCCATGTTAATGGTGATCTTGGTGATGCGCGGAACTTCCATCACGTTCGCGAGACCCAGCTCATCTTTCAGCTTGGGCGCGAGCTCTTTGCTGTACAGTTCTTTTAGCCTAGCCATGTCTACTTACGCCTCTACGGCTTCGCCATTGGATTTGAAAACGCGGACCTTGTCGCCGTTTTCAAGGATCTTGAAGCCAACACGATCCGCCTTCTGAGTCGCCGGATTGTAAATGGCAACNTTGGAGGCCTGGATCGAGGCTTCCTTCTCTACGATTCCGCCGGGCACGCCCANTTGCGGATTCGGTTTCTGGTGCTTCTTGATCATGTTAATACCAGACACGATCAGGCGGCCATCAGCCAACACACGGGTAACTTTCCCGCGCTTACCTTTGTCGCGACCAGCGATAACAATCACTTCGTCATCACGTTTAATCTTTCGCATTTGTCTGCCCTCAGCTCTCTGCCCGTACCAAGTGCTTACAGCACTTCCGGTGCGAGAGAAATGATTTTCATGAACTTCTCGCCACGCAACTCGCGAGTCACCGGCCCAAAGATACGAGTACCCACCGGAGCATCCTGGTTGTTCAGCAGCACAGCAGCGTTGTCGTCGAACTTGATCAACGAACCATCCTGGCGGCGAACACCTTTCTTGGTGCGCACTACCACCGCTTTCATCACCTGGCCTTTCTTCACCTTACCGCGAGGAATCGCTTCCTTCACAGTAACTTTGATGATGTCACCCACAGCGGCATAGCGCCGATGGGAGCCGCCAAGAACCTTGATGCACTGAACCCGACGAGCGCCGCTATTATCAGCTACATCTAAGTAGGTTTCTGTTTGAATCATCGTCCGTCTCCGAAACTATTAAGTCGCCTGAATCACTTAGATTTCAGTAGCGCGCTCTTCAATGTTCACTAAAGCCCATGATTTGGTCTTTGACAGCGGACGAGATTCAGCGATAGTCACCGTATCACCGATCTTGCAGTCATTGTTTTCATCATGCGCTTTCAGCTTTGATGACTTGCTCACATACTTGCCGTAAAGCGGATGCTTTACGCGACGCTCGATCAGCACTGTGATGGTTTTATCCATCTTGTCGCTAACAACCTTGCCGGTCAGTGTACGAGCCAGATTATCTGCCTGAGTCATCGTTAATTACCTGCCTTCTGTTTAAGCACCGTTTTAATTCGAGCAATATCGCGGCGAGTTTGCTTGAGCAGGTGAGTCTGACCCAGCTGGCCAGTAGCAGCCTGCATACGCAGCTTGAACTGCTCTTTCAATTGAGTCAGCAGTTCGCCGTTCAGCTCTTCAACGGATTTTTCCCGGAGTTCTGAAGCTTTCATCACATCACCGAACGTTTTACGAAAGTTGTTGTAATAGGCAACTTGGCTGCGGCCAACGCAAAGGCCTCNCGAGCCAGATCTTCACTGACGCCATCCATCTCATACAGGACTTTACCAGGACGGATCTGCGCGACCCAATATTCCACGTTACCCTTACCTTTACCCTGACGTACTTCCAGGGGCTTCTCGGTAATTGGTTTATCNGGAAACACACGAATCCAGATTTTACCGCCACGTTTAATGTGACGAGTCATCGCACGACGGGCCGCCTCAATTTGGCGAGCTGTAATGCGACCGCGACCAGTAGCTTTCAAGCCAAAATCACCAAAGCTTACNTTGGCGCCCCGATGGGCCANGCCGCGGTTGCGNCCCTTCATTTGCTTGCGAAACTTCGTACGCTTTGGTTGCAGCATCTTGCGTACCCCTTACTTGGACTTAGAGCCTTTTTTCTTAGGTGCAGCTTCAGCTTCGTCNATATCGCCGATGACNTCACCCTTGAAAATCCAAACTTTCACACCGATGATGCCGTAGGTGGTNGACGCTTCGGCGGTTGCGTANTCGATGTTTGCACGCAATGTGTGCAACGGTACGCGGCCTTCACGATACCACTCACTACGAGCGATCTCGGCACCCCCCAGGCGGCCTCCCACCTGGATCTTGATACCTTCCGCACCCTGACGCATGGCGTTTTGCACGGCACGCTTCATGGCACGGCGGAACATCACGCGGCGCTCCAGCTGCTGAGCNACATTCTGGGCAACCAGTGAAGCATCCAGATCAGGCTTACGGATCTCTTCAATGTTGATGTGCACTGGCACACCCATGCGCTCGCTCACTTCTGCACGCAGACGATCCACGTCTTCGCCTTTCTTNCCAATCACGATGCCCGGACGGGCAGTGTGAATGGTAATACGTGCGGTATTGGCGGGACGCTCAATGTCCACGCGGCTTACAGACGCGCTGGACAANTTGNCCTGAATGTAAGAACGCACTGCCAAATCATTGTTGAGTTTGTCTGCGTACTGATCGCTGCCGGCATACCACACTGAGGTATGCTTCTTGACGATACCCAGACGAATACCTGTCGGATTTACTTTCTGACCCATAACGCCTGCTCTCTTACTGGTCGGCTACTTTAACGGTGATATGACAAGTGCGCTTAAGAATGCGNTCAGCACGACCTTTAGCGCGAGGCTTGATNCGTTTCATGCTCAAACCTTCNTCCACAAANATCGTGGACACTTTCAGTTCATCGACGTCGGCGCCTTCGTTGTGTTCGGCATTCGCAATTGCGGACTCGAGCACCTTNTTGATNANCGCGGCGCCCTTTTTNGGGCTGAATGCCAGNAGGTCCAACGCCTCCTCNACACCTTTTCCGCGAATCTGATCGGCTACCAAGCGCGCTTTTTGCGCCGACAGACGAGCACCGCTGAGTTTTGCTGCTACTTCCATCGTGTTACCTCGTAGGCACTATTAGCGCTTAGCGCTTTTTCGCTTTTTTGTCTGCGACATGACCGCGATAGGTGCGGGTAGCCGCAAACTCGCCAAGTTTGTGTCCAACCATTTCTTCATTCACCAGGACGGGCACGTGCTGACGNCCATTGTGTACTGCCAGCGTCAGACCAACCATTTCTGGCATGATCATTGAGCGCCGCGACCAGGTTTTNATTGGACGACGATCATTNTTTTCGATCGCTGTTTCGACCTTCTTAATGAGGTGAAGATCGATAAAAGGACCTTTCTTCAGTGAACGTGGCACTGTTGCTTCCTCTTTTCCGCTGTTGATTTGCCGTTAGCGCTTNGAGCGACTACGGACAATCATCTTGGTNGTGCGCTTGTTTTTGCGCGTCTTGTAACCCTTGGTCGGAACACCCCAAGGCGATACCGGATNACGGCCACCAGAAGTACGACCTTCACCACCACCGTGCGGGTGATCTACCGGGTTCATGGCGACACCGCGCACNGTAGGACGAACACCGCGCCACCGNTTGGCNCCGGCCTTACCGAGTGACCGCAAGCTNTGCTCGCTNTTGGACACTTCGCCCAAGGTCGCCCGGCANTTAACCANTACACGGCGNGTTTCACCGCTACGCANACGCAANGTCGCGTAAGTACCGTCGCGAGACACCANNTGGCANGANGCACCNGCNGAACGNGCCANCTGGGCACCTTTCTCGGGCTTCAACTCGACGCAGTGAACNGTGCTNCCGAGNGGNATATTCCGCAGCGGCANNGCATTACCCACTTTAATCGCCGCCGCATCNCCTGANTCGATCTTGTCACCNGCCTTNAGGCNCTTGGGNGCNATAATGTAACGGCGCTCNCCGTCGGCATAACAAACCAGCGCNATGTAGGCNGTGCGGTTCGGATCATACTCCAGGCGCTCTACTGTGGCCGGNATNCCGTCTTTATTNCGACGGAAATCGATCACACGGTAGTGCTGCTTGTGNCCNCCNCCNACGTGACGGGTTGTGATACGNCCANCNNTGTTACGNCCNCCNCTNTTGGANTTCTTCTCCANCAGNGGCGCGTAAGGAGCACCCTTGTGCAAATCCGGATTNANGACACTTACTACAAAGCGGCGACCGGGCGAGGTTGGTTTACGTTTTACAATAGGCATTGCAACAATCCTCTTACTCAGCTACCGCAAAGTCGATATCCTGACCTTGCTCAAGACGAACGTAGGCCTTCTTCCAGTCACTGCGNNNACCNATACCAAAGCGNGTGCGACGGGTCTTNCCCTTCACGTTNAGCACGCGAACACTNTCNACNTTGACATCAAACAGCGCCTGNACGGCCGCTTTNATTTCGANCTTGCTGGCATCAGTNGCNACTTTGAANACNACCTGGTTGCCGTTCTCGCCCGCCATNGCGGACTTNTCGGACACTACCGGACCCAACAAGATTTTATAGATGCGTTCTTGGTTCATCCCAGGATCTCCTCGAACTTTTTCAGAGCCGGAACGGTGACCACAACCTTTTCNAAGCCNATCANGGCAACCGGATCAACACCCTGNACNTCNCGNACNTCAACCTTATGCAGGTTGCGNGACGCCAGGTAAAGATTNTCGTTCACNTCCTCAGTCACAATCAGCGCTTCTGACAGATCGTACTGAGCCAGCTTTTGNANCAGGCTTTTGGTNNTGGGTGCGTCGACNGANAANTCNTCNACCACNACCANACGCTCNTGNCGATTCAGCTCAGNNANNATGCAGCGCANNGCNGCNCGGTACATCTTTTTNTTGAGCTTCTGCTCGAAGTTGCGNGGCTTGGCNGCNAATGCCTTACCACCNGAGCGCCAGATCGGACTGCGGATGGTACCCGCACGCGCNCGACCGGTGCCCTTCTGACGCCACGGCTTCTTACCGCCGCCAGANACTTCAGAGCGAGTTTTCTGAGCCTTGGTGCCCTGACGGCCGCCCGCCAGGTAGGCGACTACCGCCTGATGCACCAGGTCTTGATTAAATTCTTTGCCAAACGCCACCTCAGATACGTTGAGCGTATCTTTGGCACCATCGGGCTTTACAATATTCAATTCCATGGTCGTTTCCCCTCGGACAATTAACCGTTACTGCGCGCTTTAACTGCGGGACGAACAATGACGTCACCACCNGGAGCTCCNGGNATGGCNCCTNTGACCANCAGCAGATTACGCTCAGCGTCGACGCGGACCACTTCNAGNTTCTGAACAGTNACCTGNTCGGNACCCATGTGACCTGACATCTTCTTGCCCTTAAAGACGCGACCCGGNGTCTGACATTGTCCGATGGAACCGGGGGCACGGTGAGAAAGGGAGTTACCGTGGGTAGCGTCCTGCGTNGCGAANTTCCAACGCTTGACGGTACCGGCAAAGCCCTTACCTTTGGAAGAACCGGTGACATCGATCTTNTGGCCAGCCTCAAAGGCGTCAACCGTAATCTCTGCACCAACTTCGAAGGATTCTTGAGTATCGTTACGCAATTCCCACAAACCACGTCCNGCTTCGGCATTCGCCTTGGCNTAGTGGCCCGCTGCGGGCTTGGTAACACGTGAGGCGCGACGAGACCCTACGGTAACCTGCACNGCAGAGTATCCGTCGGTTTCTACATTCTTCACCTGGGTGACGCGATTGGGAGCAACCTCAATCACGGAAACAGGAATGGAAACACCATCATCGGTAAATATGCGAGTCATGCCGCTCTTGCGGCCGACAATACCAATCGTCATGTTGCTAACCTCTCAGTGTACGGGGCTTTTACCCGCTATGGCCGCCCATTTCAGAGCGTTACACAAACCCGGCCGAAACCGGGATTAACATTTACTTTGTATTAGTTAAGACTGATCTGAACCTCTACACCTGCAGCCAAATCNAGCTTCATCAGGGCATCAACGGTTTTTTCAGTGGGCTCAACAATGTCCAGCAAACGCTTGTGTGTACGAATCTCGTACTGATCACGCGCGTCCTTGTTGACGTGCGGGGAGATCAATACAGTGAAGCGCTCTTTGCGAGTCGGCAGCGGAATCGGGCCACGGACTTGTGCGCCTGTGCGCTTTGCTGTCTCAACAATTTCCTGGGTAGAGGCATCGATGAGCTTATGATCAAAGGCCTTCAGGCGAATCCGAATGCGTTGATTCTGCATGTGAACCAAACTCCAGTAATAAACTTTAAAGAACTATCCAAATTGGCGATGGCGTCCGAGCTGAGCTCGTTGATACCCTGCAAAATGGAGGCGCAATTCTAATGGCGGGNCAGCCCCCTGTCAAGGGATATNCCAGGATATTCCCGGAATTCCGGAAAACGCACCATTATTTTTNAAAATCAAAGACTTATNTCTCCNACAGAACNTCTAAAATCGCTCNGGAGACAAAAAAAGGCCCCCGCAGGGGCCTTTTTCAGAGCCTGTATCGCTTACTCGATGATCTTAGCGACCACGCCAGCGCCTACAGTACGGCCGCCTTCACGAACCGCAAAGCGCAGACCTTCTTCCATCGCTACCGGGTGAATCAGAGTCACGCTCATCTTCACGTTGTCGCCCGGCATAACCATCTCAACGCCTTCCGGCAGCTCACAAGCGCCAGTCACGTCAGTGGTACGGAAGTAGAACTGCGGACGATAGCCCTTGAAGAACGGAGTGTGACGGCCGCCTTCGTCTTTGGACAGAACGTACACTTCGCCTTCGAACTTGGCGTGCGGGGTCACTGAACCCGGCTTGGCCAGTACCTGACCACGCTCAACTTCGTCACGCTTGGTACCGCGCAGCAGAACACCAACGTTCTCACCGGCACGACCTTCGTCCAGCATCTTGCGGAACATCTCAACACCGGTACATACGGTCTTGGTGGTGTCCTTCAGGCCGACGATTTCCAGTTCCTCGCCCACCTTCACGATGCCGCGCTCTACACGACCGGTTACTACGGTACCGCGACCAGAGATAGAGAAAACGTCTTCTACCGGCATCAGGAACGGCTGATCGATGGCACGCTCGGGCTCCGGAATGTACTCATCCAGAGTCTCCACCAGCTTCTTGACGGCGGTAGTGCCCAGCTCGTGCTCGTCTTCACCGTTCAGAGCCATCAGGGCGGAACCGGCGATGATCGGCGTGTCGTCACCCGGGAAATCATAGTCGGACAGCAGCTCACGCAGCTCCATCTCGACCAGCTCCAGCATTTCGTTGTACTCCTCAGTACCTACGCCGCCGCAATCTTCAGCCAGCAGGTCGGCCTTGTTCAGGAATACCACGATAAAGGGTACACCTACCTGACGAGACAACAGGATGTGCTCGCGAGTCTGGGGCATCGGGCCGTCAGTGGCACCACACACCAGGATCGCACCGTCCATCTGAGCCGCACCGGTGATCATGTTCTTCACATAGTCGGCGTGGCCCGGGCAGTCTACGTGCGCGTAGTGACGGGTCGGTGAATCGTACTCTACGTGAGAGGTCGCAATGGTGATACCACGCTCACGTTCTTCCGGCGCATTGTCGATACCGTCAAAGGCCATGGCAGAACCACTGCCCCAGACTTCGTAGCACACGCGGGTCAGAGCCGCGGTCAGCGTGGTTTTACCGTGGTCAACGTGACCGATGGTGCCCACATTGACGTGGGGCTTACTGCGTTCAAA
>NZ_NZQP01000024.1:0-5216 GCF_002695945.1 Marinimicrobium sp.
ACCGGTATCGAAATTAACCAAAGCACGCGGCACGTTCTCTAGGGCAAGGCAGCGGGTGTCCGCATTGATGCCTTGCTTGAACGCCTCAGCTTCCGTCAGACCGACGGTGGCGACCTGAGGGTCGGTGAACACCACGCTCGGCATGGCACTAAGGTCCAGGGTCGCCTCGCCTCCGGTCATATTGATCGCAGCCCGGCTACCCCCTGCGGCGGCAACATAGACAAACTCTGGCTGGTCAGTGCAGTCACCAGCCGCATAGACTCCTGGAACCGTGGTTTGCAGATATTCATCCACTTGAATCACGCCACGCATTGTTTCCACGCCGACGCCCTCCAAGTTTAGACTTTCGGTATTGGGTGCTCTGCGCGTTGCCACCAGTAGTTGATCTGCCCGTAATGTGCCGACCCTGGTGTCGACCTTGAACTCGTCATCTGTGTACTCGACACGGCTGGTCTGGGCTTGGTTGACTACTTCGATGCCTTCTCGCTGAAAGGCTATCTCCATTTGCTCTCCGATAGCAGGATCCTCACCGGATAGCAAACGGCTACGGGCCAACACAGTGACCTCGCTGCCCAGTCTCGCGAACGCCTGAGCCAGCTCCAGAGCAACGAAGCCAGCACCAATGACGATCAACCGTTCGGGTAAAGTATCGAGTGCCAATGCACTGGACGACGTCAAATAGGGCGTCTTCGCCAGCCCGGTTATAGGTGGCACTGCCGGACGGGCCCCAGTACCAATAAAAGCACGATCAAAACGGACCGTTTGCTCACCTCCCGCAGTCAGTTTGACCTTCAGACTATTGACATCGGCAAACCTAGCCTCGCCATTGAGAACCGTGATCTCGGAGTGATCACGCAGTATCCTTTCATATTTGGCCTCACGCAGCTCCTGAACACGGGCCTGCTGTTGTTGAAGGAGCCTCTCCCGGTCCACCAGAGGTGGCTTGGCACTCACGCCCCCGTCAAAAGGGCTCTCCTTGCGCAGGTGTGCAACATGGGCGGCCCGAATCATTATTTTTGAGGGTACGCATCCAACATTCACGCAGGTACCACCAATCGTGTCACGCTCAATCAGGGTAACGCGCGCTCCTCGCTCGGCCGCCTTCAAGGCGGCCGCCATGGCTGCCCCTCCACTGCCGATGACAGCAATGTGTAGGGGGTTATCATTGCTCATTTGGAAAACTCCTATTCCTTCGAACGCTTCAGGGAAGAGGGATAGCCAGCATTGCCCGTGGCCTCGGTCAACACCTCCACGGACGTTTTTACGTCGTCGAAGGTGACCACAGCTTCCCGTGTCGGGTAGTCCACCTCTACCCGCAATACACCTTTCACCTTGTTAAGGGCAGTTTTGACCGTGATCGGACAGGCGACACAGGTCATGCCCGGCACCGACAGGGTGACGGATTCCTCATCTGCCAGGGCGGGCGTACTGATGAGCATAGCGAGCAACGCAATGAAGGCGACACGTGCTTTCATGGGACATTTCCTCTATCAATAGAACAAAGGCAAGACGTAGAGAAACACCAGGGCGATCAGAACCAGCAATGACACTGCCCAGAAAATCGCCTTATAGGCTACTCGATCTCGCGGAACCGCACACACCTCCCCCTGCTGGCACTTTCTCCCCGACCGATAGATCTGACGCCAAGCAAAGAACATAGCCACCACGGCAATGCCGATGAATAACGGTCGATAGGGTTCGAGTGCCGTCAAGTTGACGATCCAGGCCCCAGAAACGCCCAAGGTGATCAATACCAGAGGCCCAATACAACAGGCCGATGCTAACAGCGCCGCTACTCCTCCGGTGATCAGAGCCAGAGGGCCACGCCCCGAGTTTGAATGTGACATGACGACTACACCTTTCATGAGTGTGTTTGATGGGATAAAGTTACTACCGTAGTCAGCTACGGAGTCAAGGCCTATGCCCGATAAAGCGAACTCGTTGACCATTGGTGGTTTGGCCGAGGCAGCGAATGTCTCAGTTGAAACCATTCGCTATTACCAGCGCCGAGGACTAATACCGGAGCCTCAACGGCCTCCAAGCGGTATTCGACGCTATGGCATCACCGATATCGACAGGTTGAAGTTTGTGAAAACGTCGCAGCAATTGGGTTTCAGCCTTGATGAGATCCATGAGCTGCTTCAGTTGGATGATGGCGCCCACTGTCACGAAGTCAGTGTTCTCGCCGAGCGGAAATTGCACGACGTGCGAGAGAAGATCAACAAGCTGAGGCAAATCGAGGCGGTACTGAACAACTTGGTTGATCAGTGCTGCGCGCAGGAGAGCAATATCTCCTGCCCTTTAATTGCCTCACTACATGAAGGGGTCGGATAAAAAGTTGGCACATACCGTTTTCAAAGCTGGACTTACTTCATGACAATACCTGTAAGTGGTGAAGGCTTACGTATCGAGCGGCTGAGGGTAAGCCCCTGTGCTCATTCAGGGGCTTACTGCACGAATGGTTCTACCGGAATTGACCTCTTCCAGCCCCATGTACTTTCGCAGGCAACTCTGCTCGCGGCCAATGGCCTCCAACGACAGCCCTCGGCCCCGACAATACGGTGCTTTGTCTTGCGAATCATTATCCACACCTTCAGTAATCGACCACCGGACTGACCTGTGCCCGTGCTATTAAAAGCACGAACAAGTCCAGAGTGGCATCGGATCCATTGCAGAAGTCCGACTGACAAAAGGTGAGGCAACTCATCTACGGCCTCAGATCAATACCAAACTGGCCAACCAGTAACGAAAACAACCAAAAAAAGGAAACGGTTACTAAAGCACTGGCTAGCAGCGTAGGCCAAAATCCGATTCGGGAAAGCAACGTCGGAAATATTAAAAACATGGGAAGTGTAGGCACCACGTACCAGAACGTATACCACGCGTGATTGGCCACTTTTTCTGGCGACTGCGTTTCGACGTGCAACCAAATCAGAGCCAGAATCGTGACCAACGGTAGTGCCGCAACCAAAGCACCCAGCTTGTCGCTGCGTTTAGCGACCTCGGAAACCACCACCACGACGGCAGCGGTAATCAGATATTTGGTTATGATCCATTGCCATGTCATGTATATTCTACTCCAAACCTTCGAATTCACCCGTAAAATTCACATCGTAAACTCCCCCGTCACTCGATAGGAGCACGTAAAGTGTTTGAGCTTCAGTCCGATTGGTGACCGATACGATGAAATAACCGCTGCCTTTCTTATGAATTTTTACGGCGTCTTCAGGAACCACCTTCCAGCTTTCGGGAAGCTTTCCGAAGCCTAAGCCTGCATCTTTCTCGGTTAGCTGCGTAGTTGCCGATCTGCCACGCTCAAGCGCCGATGTTTCTGAAATCGACTTATGGGCATGGTCACTGTGTGCAAGCACCTGTTGAGATCCGATCAATAAAACAAGTGTGAAAATGGCGGTAAAGAGTTTCATAAGGGTTCCTCGAAGTTAAATATGATTAATGCGAATGGGGTTCACTGCCCTCGTGGCGATGGACTTCAGGTTCACTGGCTTGTCCAGCAGGCTCTTCGCCCACTGTGTCGGCGGATGGCCCTCGTAACTCGAGGCGTCTTGGGTAGCTCGATAGCGGTGCTCTTTTATCCGCCATGTCTTCGTGGGTATGCTGGTGATCATCCCGGTTGAGGGGAAAATCATCAGGATACTGCGTGTGCTGGAATCCGTGCAACTGCATCAGTAGCAACAGGCCACCGGCAAGCATCAGCGCCACGTTGGAAGCTTTGCTGAAGCGCTCAAACGATGCGGTCTTTCGCCACACCATAAGCACGGCCAGGATGATGCTCAAAGCCACAATCTGCCCCACTTCGACACCGACATTGAACGATAATATCTTGAACACCAGACCATCGTCGCCCAGCGGCAACTGCTGAAGCCGGGTGGACAAGCCAAACCCGTGAATCAAACCAAAGGCAAACACCATCCAGGTCAGGTTCGGGGATTTCATTTGCAAGTGTTTCTGAAAGCCGCCGAGGTTGTCGAACGCTTTGTAACAGACGGTCAGCGCAATCACCGCATCAATCAGGTAGTAATTGGCGGTAATTCCGAACAGTGTGGCGAACACCAGGGTAATGGAATGGCCGATGGTGAAGGCGGTGATGAACTTGATGATCTCGCTAAAGCGCGTCAAAAAGAACATAACACCGAACAGAAACAGCAAATGATCATAGCCGCTCAGCATATGGGTGGCGCCAAGCCGAATGTATTCCAGGTAACCCGCATTGAGTATCCGGGCTTGGTCTTCAACCGACATGCCATGCGCCCAGGCCGCAACACTGGCAAGGGACGTAATGATGATAAATAAGAGTTTAAGCATAATACCTTCAATTTTTTTGGAGGTGATCGAAGTAATCACATGTGATTATGGAATTTAGTGGCGGGCGCGCCCACAGTTGTGCTGCGCCCGTCAGGGTTTCGTTGCGGAAACAGGCTCCAGGCGTGCCCGGAGCCTGCTGGTTCGCTAGGTTTTCGCTTTCTTGCGGTGCAACAGTGCATACAGCACCGGGAGCACGAACAGCGTCAACAAAGTCGAGGAAATAATCCCCCCGATCACTACTGTTGCCAACGGTCGCTGCACTTCCGCGCCGGTACCGGTGTTGAGCGCCATGGGAACAAAGCCGAGGCTTGCGACCAAGGCCGTCATCAGTACCGGTCGCAGGCGGATCAGGGCACCCTCGACGATCGCTTTCATCAGGTCGCCCTGCTCGTGCCACAGGTCGCGAATAAAAGCCACCATCACCAGACCATTGAGAACTGCGACGACAGAGAGCGCGATAAAGCCCACGCCTGCGGAGATCGACAGCGGCATATCCCGCAACCACAGGGATAAAATCCCGCCAGTGAGCGCAAGCGGTACGCCAGTGAAAATAATCAAGGCGTCTTTCACCGAACCGAACGCCATGACCAGCAGGCCGATGATGANCGCCANGGTAATCGGTACAACAATGGCGAGACGGGCGCTGGCCGATTGCAGTTGCTCAAAGGTACCGCCGTAATCCAGCCAATAGCCATCCGGCAAATCCACCTCCTGTGCGATGCGCGCTTGTGCTTCTTCGACAAATCCACCCAGGTCGCGGNCCCGNACGTTGGNGGTNACCACCACCCGNCGCTTGCCGTTTTCCCGGCTGATCTGGTTGGGCGCCGGNGCCAGTTCCAGNTCGGCNACTTCCGANANNGGCACATAGNCNCCGTCNGGCANGGGNANNGGNA
>NZ_NZQP01000024.1:5616-14582 GCF_002695945.1 Marinimicrobium sp.
CACNGCGTNCTGCCATTTCCGCCACCAGTTCATCCTTNGTNTTGTCNGGNTTNGGCCANTGGNNGCGNGGCTTNANGANNACAAAGTTNTCCGCNACGCTGGGGGGCATGGGNTCNGTGGCCACTTCCGGCGTGCCGATCTTGGCGAACACCTTGTCCACCTCNNNAAAGGCCTTCAGCCGTTCTTCCAGCTGCGANTGCATCNCGATGGANTGCTCNANNCCGGTGCCNGGNATNCGCAGNGCATGNAGNGCNATATCCCCTTCNTCNAGNTGNGGAATAAATTCCGANCCNANNGTNGTNGCCANCCAGANACANACCGCNACCAGCGNNGTNGCCGNCGCCCAANACCAACCAGCGAAACTTCATCGCGACAAGCAAAGCTGGTTTGTACATCGATTTGGCACCGCTGATTACCGGNCTTTCCTTTTCGCTGATTTTGCCTCGCAGCAACACTGCAACGGCGGCTGGCACCACAGTCAGCGACAGCACCATGGCGGATAACAATGCCATTACTACAGTGGCCGCCATGGGGTGGAACATCTTGCCCTCAACGCCGGTGAGAGAAAAGATCGGCAAGTACACCACGGTAATGATGGCGACACCGAACAGACTGGGGCGAATGACTTCGTTGGTGGCTTCGTACACCAGCTGGAGCCGCTCCCGCAGTGGCAACTGGCCGTTGTGCTGGGACTGGGACAACCGCCGAATGCAGTTNTCGACGATAATCACCGCACCATCCACNATCAGGCCGAAATCCAGCGCCCCAAGGCTCATCAGGTTGGCCGATACGCCCGATTGCACCATGCCAGTGATGGTGGCGAGCATGGACAAAGGAATTACNGCCGCCGTGATCAGNGCGGCGCGTAGATTGCCGAGCAACAGAAACAGCACGACGATNACCAGCAATGCGCCTTCGAGCAGGTTCTTTTCCACCGTGGCGATNGCCTTGTCCACCAAAGTCGTGCGATCGTACACCGCCTCCACCTTNACCCCCTCGGGGAGNGAAGGCTGAATGGCCTTCAATTTTTCAGCCACGGCCTGCGCGACTGAGCGGGAGTTTTCTCCCATCAACATCATGGCCGTGCCCAGCACCGTTTCCTTGCCGTCGCGGGTCGCCGCCCCGGTGCGCAGTTCCTTGCCAATGGCCACCTCGGCCACATCACTGACTTTTACCGGTGCGCCCTGCCGATTAGCGATAACCACCTGTTCAATCTCAGCGATGGAGGCCAACTGTCCAGGTGAACGGACCAGCAGCTGTTGCCCTTTGCGNTCGATATAGCCTGCACCGCGGTTGGTGTTGTTGGCTTGCAGTGCGTCCGCCAGTTCATCCATGGTGACGCCAAATTGCAGCAACTGTTGTGGGAAGGGCGTGACGTGGTACTGCTTGTTGTAGCCACCGATGGTGTTGATCTCAATCACCCCAGGCACCTGTGCCAGTTGGGGTTTGATAATCCAATCCTGAATTTCCCGCAGTGCCGTGGCGTCCAACGGACTGCCATCCTCTTGAGTGGCGCCGGGCCGCGCTTCGACCGTGTACATCAAGATTTCGCCAAGGCCGGTGGCGATGGGACCCATTTCCGGCTCCAGGCCCGGTGGCAGGGCATTCTTGATGGTGCCGAGGCGTTCATTGATCAGGTTTCGGGCGAAATAAATGTCCGTACCCTCTTCGAATACCACTGTGACCTGGGACAGACCGTAGCGGGATATTGAGCGGGTATAGGACAAATTAGGCAAACCATACAGAGCCGTTTCCACCGGGAAAGTGATCCGCTGCTCAGCCTCCANGGGGGAATACCCCGGNGCCTCGGTATTGATCTGCACCTGGACGTTGGTGATGTCTGGTACCGCATCGATCGGCAGGCGCTGAAAGCTCCACAGGCCTACACCGACNAACACCAGAATAAGGGATAACGTTAAAAACCGCCGCTCTACCGAGAAGCGTAAGATGGCNTTTATCATCANAGCCTCCTGGGTTAGTGGTCGTGGGATGCGCCGGATTTTTCGATATCGGCCTTGATCAGATAACTGTTGTCCACTACATAGCGGTCACCCGCTTGTAGCCCACCCAGTACCTCAGTCAAAGTGCCGTCGCTGGGGCCTAGCTCCAGTGGGCGAATTTCATAAGTATCTCCCACCTGGATAAATACCACGCTCCAATCCCGAAAAGGCTGCAGCGCCCGGTTCTCGACCGCCAGTGGCACCTCAAGGGTCTCTACCACTATATCCCCCGCNACCAGCAAGCCTGGGNTCAGNGTGCCGTCCGGGTTGTCCACTTTCACTCGGGCCAGGGTATAGGGCGCATTGTTTGGGGAAGGCAGCAGATGGCTAATGTTAGCCTGCTGATTAAATCCCTCGGCTTGCAGTAGAACTTTCTGGCCGACCGCCACCTTGGTGCGCTGGCCCGGAAATACCTGAAGCTCCGCCCACAAGGTGGACAGATCGGCGATGGCAAATAGAGGCCGGTCACCGGCGATTTCGCCCACACTGATCTGGCGCTCGGTTACCACGCCATCCATGGGTGAGCGCAGATCATAGGTTTTAAGACTTTCATTGGACTCCACTTGCGCCAGCAGATCACCTTTGGCAACACGGTCTCCCAAACGAACATTGACTCTGGTAATGACGCCGGGAAAGCGGGCGCGCACCCGCGCGATTTGCTCCGNCGCGGTGGTCAGTTGCCCATAAGTGGTCAAGGTTCGCTCAATCGAGCCCGGACCGGCCTCGGCTGTTCGGATTCCAGCCTTTTCAGCAATNTCGGCTGCAATGCGGGTACGGCCTTCGTGGGATTCCCATTGCCACTGGTATTNTTTACCGTTCAAGGCAAGCGTGACTTCCACATCAAAGGAATGTGGCTCGGTCACCACGCCATCCCCCAGCCAATAGTCTCCNTGGAAGGCAAAATCAAANGTATCCTCTTGTCCGCCCAAACGAGTGAGTTGAACGTTGAGGTCAACCCCATCGGTCATGGGCTTACCGTCCTTTGTCACCCAGGCACGATATTCTGGAGGAACACCTTGCTCGAAAATCTGCAGTTCGACGNTAGCGTCGTCCCGCTCAAGCAAGAGGCCNCCATGAGGNCCTTTGGTTTCGGGCGCGGTCTGTTGTGCTTCGTTAGAAGCATCGTCCCGATCTTGCGCCGCTAGCAGGGGGCTGGCGGCCAGACAGGTGGCCACCAGTATCCAGTAGAGTGGTTTTATCANTTGCATGGTTCAATAATCCTGTGTTTGGTNAGCGGGCGTGGCCTCGCCTTGAGTCATGGGCTGCGCCGTGAGCTGTTCGATAAGAGCTTGATTGAGCAGCGCCGTTGCGGCTGCTTCGACGAGTGCCTCGCGGGCCGAAAGCAGTTCACGCTGTGCGGCGGTCCACTCNACATAGCTGTAGCGGCCGCGNTCATAGGCTTTTTGGGTNAGNTCGAGGGCTTTCGTGAGATCGGGNAGGACAGTGGAGCGCAGCCGCTCAACCGCATCAATGTTTTGTTGACGGGCATGAAAAGCCTCGAACAAGAGGGAGTGGAGTTTCAGTAGCGCGCTCTGTTGGCGGTACTCCACCTCATTGCGTGCCGCCATGGCCGACTGCACCTCACCCCGGTTTCGAGATCCGGAAAACAGCGGCACGGATATTCCCGCCACCAGCGCAGCTTCACCCGACTCCTCGAAACGACGAGCACCAAGCTGCCAGCGAATGTCATTTTCCGATTGGCTTCGTGCCAGGCGGATCTCAGCCTCGCGCATACGCCGCTCGCTGGCATAGACTCGAATCATTGGGCTCTCCCGCGCTTGCTGGTAGAGCACCTCGAACCGCTCGCTAGGCTCAAACCGGAACAGATCGCCCTGCAACCGCTGAAAATCCACCCGTGTTTCCCCCCACAGTGAGGCCAGTGCCACTTTCCGCTTCTCGTACTCGGTTTGCAGAGCGTCGTGGGCGAGCTGGCTTTGGGCAAGAGCCGCCTTGGCGCGTAATACTTCGGCTTCAGGTGCAGCGCCCTGTTTGGCGCGTTGGGTAACTGTGTTCAGGGTGGTCTCGCTCAATTCCATGGCCTGAGTGGATAAATCGAGTTTTTCCTGCAGAGCCAGAGTGGCGACATAGCGTTGCGTCACCTCGCCCAACAGTTCCAGAGTCTCGGCTTCCCGTTCGGCCTTTACGAGGTCATATCGGGAGTTCACAACGCCAGTACGAGCCTGACGCTTGCTTCCCAATTCAATGACCGAAGAAAGCGACAAGGTGTATTCGGCCCCGTCAGCCCCTCTAAGGTCACCACTACCGAGGACATTTTCCACCTCCAGTCCCGCCACATAGGCCGGTGCCTGATCGGCTGACAGTCGGCGTCCCTCAAGCCCCTGCAGTCGAAAGTCAAACACCTGCAGACTGGGATTCTGAGCCATTGTCCGGGACAAGGCATTGGCGAGGCTGATGGGTGTCTCTTCAGCTTGGACACCGGCAATATTGAATGCCAGAGTACAGAGCCATAAGACGTGCATATAGAGCTTGCGCGGCAGTAAACGCCGCCCAGAGCTCATGGGCTTACAAAAAAGCATGTAACTTCTCCTACGAAGACTTAAATAACAAAAGTGTCCCGAATGGGATCAATCGTAGGATTAGGCGATGGGAGGGCGAAACAGGGAAGGAGGTATGATTGACATATGTTGGGCTTGGTAGTCGGGCAAAAGCTGACCAGCAGATAACACTGTAATATCCGTGCCACTTACCAGAACCATATGGAAGTGAGCGTGGTTTTGATGGTTATGGTCCGATGAATGGTCCAGCGATGTGTCAGACGAGAAGGAAGACGGATCTGTACCCAAAGTGCTTGAATCAATGACGGCCACTTCATGGGAATGCCCGTGATCATGATGAGGCGTCGTAGAATAATGAGGCTGGTTTATATCGCCAATAGCCACCAGTGACTGCAGAGCAATCACCATTGCTAAAACGATTGTTACCCAACGATTCTTCATTAAAACGAACAAACTCTCAAAACGTAGCCCTAGATGCTACCACAAGAAAACCCATAGCTCAAAACCGGCACCCCTCCGTGGGTACCAGCCCACTAAAGAGCGCACTGTTACCAGATGACCGGCGGCTTGACAGACAACGTCCTTTATAGTCCGTTCGATCAGCCGATGACCGCCAGCCGAATTCACTTATTTTTTTACGCGCTCTACGCTAACCTCGAGTGGTAAAAAATGCGCTCTCAAAGCAGACTCAGGCAGATCATCCTAACTTTTTAGCGAATAGCCTCTCCAAAGATAATATACAACGGGTAACACCAGCAGTGTTAGAACCATCGCGCTCAACATACCGCCCACCATTGGAGCCGCAATTCGGCTAACAACTTCTGCACCTGTGCCAGAGCTAAACATAATGGGCAGCAAGCCAGCAAAAGTGGAAACCCCCGTCATCATCACTGGTCTGACACGTAGCCCAGCTCCGTGTGTCACGGCTTGAATTAGTTCCTCTCGACGGAATGGCGCTCCTTTCTCTTTGCAATCACTTACGAATTGACTGTACGACTGATTGAGATAGGTCAGCATAATGACGCCAATTTCTACCGCGACACCCGCGAGAGCGATAAACCCGACCGCCACAGCCACAGAGAAATTGAAATTCAAAAGGAACATTAACCAGATGGACCCGATTACAGCAAGCGGCAAGGTTCCTAGAATTATGGCTACTTCAGCGAAGCTCCTGAAGTTCATGTACAGCAGTATGATGATAATAGCCAAAGTCAGCGGTATTACATAGGTCATCTTCTCCTTGGCCCGCAGCATATATTCATACTGGCCGGACCAGGTTACCGAATAGCCCGCCGGCAAATCCAGTTGTTCCTGAACGGTCACCATGGCCTGCTCAACGTAAGTGCCTACATCCACGCCTTCGATATCCACAAAAGTCCAGCCGTTGAGCCGTGCATTTTCACTCTTGATTGCCGGGGGGCCTTCCTCTACATATACCTTTGCCACATCGCCAAGTGCAATACGCTCTCCGGCCGGCGTAACAATGGGCAGCAATGCCAATTGTTCCGGCGAGTCCCGGTAATGCTGCGGGTAACGCAAATTGATCGGATAGCGTTCAAGCCCCTCAATCGTCTGCGACACATTCATTCCACCAATGGGGGTAGCCACCACCTGCTGCACATCGGCAATATTCAGGCCATAGCGTGCCGCCTGTTCCCGCTGAATATCCACCTTGATATAGCGACCACCGGCCACCCGCTCAGAGTAAACCGAGGCGGTTCCGGGCACATCTTTAAGGACTTGTTCCAACTGCTGGCCAATGGCCTGGATTTCTTTCAAGTCCTCGCCCGCCACTTTAATACCTACCGGCGTTTTGATGCCGGTCGCCAGCATGTCAATTCGGGTTTTGATGGGCATCACCCAGGCGTTGGTCAGGCCGGGGAATCGTATTAGAGCATTCATCTCCTTTTTAAGTTTCTCTGTGGTCATGCCCTCGCGCCACTGGTCTTTGGGTTTGAGCTGTATGAAGGTTTCAATCATAGTCAGTGGCGCTGGGTCAGTCGCCGTGTCGGCACGACCGATCTTGCCGAACACGGTTTTGACTTCCGGCACCGTAGCAATCAACTTATCGGTTTGTTGCAGTAACTCCCTGGCTTTTCCGATGGACAGCCCCGGATAAGTGGTGGGCATATACATCAGGTCGCCCTCATCTAAGTCAGGAATAAACTCACTGCCGATTTGATTGACTGGCCAGATCCCAATCAAAAGTATCACAACAGCCATTGCAAGCGTGGTTTTGGGGAACCGCAAGACGCCTTTGAGCAATGGCATATAGCCAGCAATCAGTAGCCTGTTTACCGGGTTCTTGCTTTCGGCGACCACCTTTCCTCGAATGAAATACCCCATCAAAACCGGAACCACTGTAACAGCGAGCGCCGCACTGGCCGCCATGGCATAGGTTTTAGTAAATGCCAGCGGACTGAACATCCGTCCCTCCTGGGCCTCCAGGGTAAACACCGGAATAAAGCTTACGGTGATAATCAGCAGACTGAAAAACAATGCGGGGCCCACCTCCGAAGCCGATTTCGCCACTACTTGCCAACGGTTTTCCGGCGTCAAAGGCGTCCGCTCCATGTGCTTGTGCATGTTCTCGATCATAACGATGGCACCGTCAATCATCGCGCCTATTGCAATCGCGATACCGCCCAGCGACATAATGTTGGCGTTCAGACCTTGAAGATGCATCACGATAAAAGCCGTCAAAATGCCCAACGGAAGGCTGATGACAGCAACCAGTGATGACCTGACATGAAAGAGGAAAATGACACAGATCAGCGCCACAATGGCAAGTTCTTCGAGCAGACTTTTCCATAAACTGTCAACGGCCCGGGAGATTAATCCGGAACGATCATAAACGGTGACAATCTCTACCCCTTCGGGCAAACCGCTTTTGAGCTTTTCCAGCTTTGCTTTGACGCCGTCAATGGTTTTTTGAGCATTTTCTCCGAAGCGCATCACCACGATACCGCCCACAGTTTCACCTTCACCATTGAGCTCAGCTATGCCACGGCGCATCTGTGGACCCACCTGGATCTCAGCCACGTTTTTTAGTAGCAGCGGCCCGCCGTTAGCGTTCACACCCAAGGGAATGTTACCCAGATCCTCCACGCTTTGGACGTAACCCGTGGCGCGCACCATATACTCTGCTTCCGCCATTTCCACCACTGAGGCACCGACCTCCTGGTTGCCACGTTGAATGGCGTTCTTAATATGCGACAGCGGGATATCAAAAGCACGTAGCTTTTCCGGATTAACCTTCACCTGGTACTGCTTGACCATGCCGCCAAGGGCCGATACCTCAGAAACGCCGCTCACCGTTTGCAGCTCGTATTTCAGGAACCAATCCTGCAGGCTGCGCAGCTGGCTCAAGTCATGCTTGCCACTGCGATCCACCAACGCGTAGAGGTAGACCCAGCCAACCCCGGTTGCGTCCGGCCCAAGTTGTGGCCGGGCGCTTGGTGGCAGTGTGGGAGCCACTTGGGACAGATACTCCAGCACCCTCGAACGGGCCCAGTAGGCGTCAGTATCATCATCAAAAATGACATAGACATAGGAATCGCCAAAAAAAGAATAGCCCCGCACGGTTTCCGCGCCCGGCACCGATAGCATGGCCGTGGTCAGTGGATAGGTGACTTGATCCTCCACCACCTGCGGCGCCTGCCCGGGGTAGCTGGTCTTAATGATGACCTGTACGTCGGATAGATCCGGGATCGCGTCTACGGGGGTATTCTTCACGGAATAGAGGCCCACACCCACCAGCATCAAGGTGCCCAGCAGCACGAAAAATCGATTGCTGATGGACCAACGAATGATGGACTCAATCATGACGATGCTCCTCGTTGTCGTGATGATCGTGCTCCATGGCGTCCTGGCTCATGCTGTCGTGGTCCGGCATAGACATCTCATCGTGGCCCTTCTCGCTCGGTTCCGGCATCGAGCCCTGGCCTCCCCCTTTATGCTGGCTGTGGTCCATTTCAGAAGATTCGGTATCGCCTGAAGATCCTTCACCGGGGATGTGAACTTGGCTCAAGCGGTAGTCACCGCCGCTATCCTTGACGATCTGTACATGCAGGCGCATCCCCGGCTCGAGATCCTCCATGCTGACGCCTTCCTCGACCATGAAATCCATGGTCATGGCGGGCCAATCCCAATCTGGTATCGGCTCGTGCTCGAGAGTGGCCATACGATGATCGGGCATCAGGCTGAGAATACGAGCGGAAACCCAAGTCGACGAGGGTTCAATGTCTTCTTCAACAGAGGCCTGTTCGCTCTGGTCGGGACGCGGCGTCATGCGTTCCAAATCTGCGGTTTTGCTGGATTCCGAGTCGATCAGGAATTGTGCGGAGGTGACGACACGCTCCCCTTCATTTAAGCCAGCCAGAATTTCCACGTGCCGCTCTCCGACGCGCCCCACTTCAACGACTACGGATCTAAACCTGCCCTCTCCTAG
>NZ_NZQP01000025.1:0-13447 GCF_002695945.1 Marinimicrobium sp.
TTCGCTTATCCGCCCTACGGATACCGCGGAGCCCTGCGTAGGGCGGATAAGGGCGAAGCCCGCATCCGCCGCAACCCAACCATCCGCACCCACCGAAATTCGCGTTGGGCGGATCGGTCCGACGCCCCGGAATCGAAGGCGCATCCGCCGCAACCCAACCAAAACGCAACACCACACCTTGCCAAACAAAAATTCCCCTCTATACTCACCTAAGTGTCGGAAAATGCGACACTTTTTTGGGCTAAAAATTAAACAATCTGGAGAAAATCATAATGAGTGTGTCAGGCAAGGACTTGTTCTTTTTCGATCGTATGCTGACCCCGAGCATCATTACCGTTGTCTACTGGTTGCTGTTGCTCAGCGTGCTGGTGGGCGGTATCGGCATGATGTTTGGCCAATCGTTTTTCGCCGGTCTCGGTATCATCGTGTTTGGTACCCTCGGTGTGCGTATCTGGTGTGAGCTGTTGATTGTGTTGTTCAAGATTCATCAGAACCTGAAGGCGATTGCCGATAAGCCATAATCGTCACACCAGGTTACGGCGGATGCGGCCGATGAAGCCTCCGGAATTATGCGTAGGGCGGATCGGTCCGACGCCTCGGAGCCGAAGGCGCATCCGCCGTTGCCCAACTCAACGCATCCACCGTAACTCAACCCGCCCCCTACTGCACCGGCAACTGCCGCTTCAACACCTCCGCCAGATGCCGCGTCGCCGGCCCGGCCAACTCCCGGTCGGCAAAAATCAGATAAAGCGCATGCACCCGCTTACTCTCGGTCTCCATCGGAATCAGCTTCAACGTCCCCGCCTCCAGATCGTCCTTCAGGTAAGCTTCGGGCAACCAGGCATAACTCAACCCCAGCCGAATCGCGTGCAGTGACGTTCGAATGTGACTCACCGTCAGGCGCTGCTCGGCCTCTTGCCACCCCTCGGTATACCGTCGATGAATCCCCGAATCCCGCACGATCGACTGCCGGTAGTGGCGCAAATCGTCGTAACTCACCGGACGCCCCAGATGCTGCAGCGGATGGTCCGGGCTGGTCACCCCGCGAAAGGTCACCGACATCAGATACTCGCCATTGAACCCGGCCGGCACTCGCCCGGCGATTGCCACATCCACCTGATGCTGAATCAGCATATCCTCGGTACCGCTCATCACGGACTCGTATAACTCCACCCGGGTGTCCGGAAACTCCCGGGCAAAGGAGGCAATACAGCACAGCACCTGCTCTGGCGGCACAATCACATCCCCCGCCAGACTGACCAGAGGCTCCACCTTGGCAGAGAGCTGAGTCGCAGCCGATTCCAGGTTTTCCGCCTCCATCAGCAGATGTCGGGCCCGCCGGTATAGCACATCACCCGCCGGAGTGGGCACGGCCCGGCGCCCCTGTAGCTCGAACACCGCCACACCCAGCGCGGTTTCCAGCTGGGAAATGGCATAGGACACCGCCGACTGGCTCTTCCCCAGCGCCTCGGCGGCCTTGGCATAGCCACCGGCATCGATCACCGCCATAAAGGCCCGCCACTGATCCAGGCTCACTTTCGGTTCCATAGGCCGTCCCCTCAAAATACAACCAATCAAATAATTCGATCAAACTCTTCCAAATATCGCTATTTATCATTCGCTAGTCAAATCATTTAATAGACCCATCGAGTCAACAGTCTCTAAAGGAGATACTCACATGGCGACATTACTTCAGATCAACAGCAGCCTGTCCGGTGACGACGGCCATTCCAGCGCCCTCAGCAACAAGTTCGTTCAGCGCTGGCGCGAGCACAACCCCGGGGGTAAAGTCATCGTTCGCGACCTGGCCCGCCATCCGATTCCGCACCTGGACGCGGAGCGCCTGCACGCCTTCATCACCCCGGCTGAGAAGCGCACGGCCACCCAGCAGGATATCGTGAGCTATTCAGATCAGTTGATCGACGAGCTCAAGCGCGCGGACGTGATCGTCTTCGGTGTGCCCATGTACAACTTCGGCGTGCCGTCTACGCTGAAAGCGTATTTCGATCACATTGCCCGCTCCGGTGAAACGTTTCGCTACACCAGTAACGGCCCCGAAGGTCTGCTGGAAGACAAGCCGGTGTATATTTTTGCGGCCCGTGGTGGTATTTATCAGGGCACCGATGCGGACTCCCAGACCGGTTATCTCAACACCTTCCTGGGCTTTATCGGCCTGACCAAGACCCACTTCGTCTACGCCGAAGGTCTGGCCATGGGTGAAGACAACCAGAAGAAGGCGCTCTCCAGTGCCGAGCAGGAAATTACCGAATTGGCCGCTGCCTGATACAGCGGCCCAGATCAACGGGCAACAACCCGTCGCAGGTGTCTATGCAACGCCAACTGCAACAACTGATTCCGGCCCTCGCCACCAGCGACGGTGCCGGCGTGCGGATCAAGCGCAGCCTGGGGCAAAGCCAGCAGGCGCGTCTGGATCCCTTCCTGATGCTCGACGAGTTCAACTCCGAGAGCAAGGACGACTACATCGGCGGTTTCCCGTCTCACCCGCACCGCGGCTTTGAAACGGTCACCTACATGCTTGAAGGTCATATGTTGCACGAGGACCACATGGGCAACCGGGGCGACCTGAAAAGTGGTGACGTCCAGTGGATGACCGCCGGGCGCGGCATCATTCACTCGGAGATGCCCCAGCAGGAAGAAGGTCGCATGCACGGCTTTCAGATGTGGCTGAACCTGCCTGCGGCGGAGAAAATGAAGCCGGCGGCCTATCGGGATATTCCCGCCAGCGACATCCCGACCCTGGAGCTGGCCAATGGCGGCAAGGTCAAGGTAATTGCGGGTAGTGTCACTGCCGATGGCAAAACGGTGGAAGGCCCGATCCAGGGGCTGAGCACCGAGCCGCGCTACTGGGATGTGCAGTTGCCCGCAGGTGCCACCTTCGAGCAGGCACTGCCGAAAGGGTTGAATGCGTTTCTGTATGTGTTTGAAGGGGATCTGACCATCGGCGAGCCACCCCGGCAGCTGAAGAACGGCGCCGCCGGTGTGTTGAGCGATGGTGAGTCGCTGACCATCACCGCCGGGGATTCTGGAGCCCGTGCGCTGGTATTAGCCGGCAAACCCATTCAGGAACCCATTGCGCAGTACGGGCCTTTCGTGATGAATACCCCGGAGGAGATCGAGGAAGCGATCAATGATTACCGGGCCGGGCGTTTGGCCGGGTAGTTACGGTAGCATCACGTTCGGTTACAGCGTATGCGTCAGCGTTTTGGTAATGGCGGATACCACGAGAGTTCGCGTAGGGCGGATAAGCCAAAGGCGCATCCGCCGTTGCCCAACTTAACGCATCCGCCGTCATCCCCCCCCCGACGCAACTGACCTCACCTACACCTACCGCCCCATCCGCAACGCCACCGCCGTCACCAACGCCCAAACCCAATTGAACACAATCACCAACAACGGCGTCAGGGTCCCCAACCCCAGACCCGCAACCCCATGCGGCGTCTGATACGGAAACACCAGAAACAACTGAATCATGGTCGGGAACAGACTGAGCACAAACGTCTGGGCCCACAGCCGATTATTCAACACCGGCAGCAGAAACAGAAAGCCCCACAGCCCACCCCAGACAATCCTCGGGTACAACCAGTCCGGCGATAACCCCGGAGCGATGGACACCCCAAGCGACTGGCTGATGCCGTACATCCCGAACAGCCAGACCACCAGGCTGTTGCCCAAACCGCCGAGCGAGCCGGCGCCGAAGACCATTAACAGTTTTTTCATTGTTTCCCCCCAAGTAAAAATGGTTTTGGTTACGGCAAACAACCGCAATTTGCGTAGGTCGGATTAGCGCGCAGCGCGTAATCCGACAGGATATTCGGAGCGGGACGTCGGATTACGCGCTGCGCGCTAATCCGACCTACGGGATTGCTACGGCGGACACAACTCATTACATCCCTTAACAACCCCCAATGGTCCATACCACCAAAAGCCTGTAAACTACGCCCTCATTTCTTCAGCCGTCTATCCCTATGTTCGCGTTTTTCGAAAGTCTGCTCAAACCCTTCCCGGTCGAAGAGCCGCAACAGCCACCCAGGAACCTCGTGGCCTTCTGCCGCCACTATACCAAAGGCGCCGGCAAATTCCTGTTAACCATGTCGTTCATGGCCGCACTGATTGCCGTGATGGAAGTGGCCCTGTTTCAGTTCCTGGGGCTGACTGTCGACTGGCTCGGCCAATACAGCCCAACCCAACTCTGGGCCGAGCGAGGTACAGAACTGTGGCTGATGGCCTTTGTGGTCCTCATCGCCATCCCGATCACGGTGTTTTTTCACTCCACCCTGATTCACCAGACCCTGCTTGGCAACTACCCCATGATCATCCGCTGGCAGGCACACCGCTACCTGCTCGGTCAGAGCGTGGCTTTTTTTCAGGACGAGTTCGCGGGGCGGATCGCCACCAAGGTGATGCAGACCGCCCTGGCGGTTCGCGAAACGGTCATGAAGTTGCTGGACATCACCGTCTATGTGCTGGTGTACTTCACCAGTATGCTGGTGCTGCTGGGCTCGCTCGATTGGCGCTTGATGGTGCCGCTCGGTGCCTGGTTTCTTGCCTACATCGCCCTGCTGCGCTACTTCCTGCCGCGCCTGTCCGCCGTCGCCACCCGACAGGCCAATGCCCGGGCCGATATGACCGGCCGAATCGTGGATACTTACACCAACATTGCCACGGTCAAACTCTTCTCCCACTCCCGGCGCGAATCCGATTACGCCCGGGACGGTATGGAGCGGTTTCTGCACAGCGTCTACCCGCAGATGCGCCTGGCCACCCTGCTCAACAGCGGTGTCTGGGGCATTAATGCCCTGTTGATTTTCAGTAGCGCCGCGCTGTCCATCTGGCTGTGGAGCGGCGATATTATTTCGGTCGGCGCCATTGCCGCCGCCATGGGCCTGGTGTTGCGTCTGAACGGTATGTCCCAGTGGATCATGTGGGAAGTGTCCACCCTGTTTGAAAACATCGGCACCGCCAAAGACGGCATCAACACCCTCTCCCACCCGCGCGCAGTCGGCGATGCAGAGCAGGCGCAACCCCTGAACGTTCGTGAAGGCGGCATTGAATTTGATCAGGTGACCTTCCACTACGACAAAGGCGAAGGGGTGCTGGAGAATTTCTCTCTCGACCTCAAGCCCGGCGAGAAGATTGGTCTGGTCGGCCGCTCCGGCGCCGGCAAATCCACCCTGGTCAACCTGCTGCTGCGCTTCTACGATATCGAGAAGGGGCAGATCCGGATCGACGGTCAAGACATCAGCCAGGTTCAGCAGGAAACCCTGCGCGCCCAGATCGGCATGATCACCCAGGACACCGCCCTGCTCCACCGGTCGGTGCGGGACAACCTGCTGTACGGCAAGCCCGGCGCGACCGAAGAAGAAATGATCGAAGCCGCCAAACAAGCTGAAGCCCACGACTTTATTCTCGGATTGAGTGATGCCGAAGTACGCACCGGCTACGACGCCCACGTGGGCGAGCGCGGCGTGAAACTCTCGGGCGGCCAGCGCCAGCGCATCGCCATTGCCCGGGTGCTGCTTAAAGACGCCCCGATCCTGATCATGGACGAAGCCACCTCGGCCCTGGATTCAGAGGTCGAAAGCATCATTCAGAGCAACCTGAGTCGATTGATGGAAGGCAAAACCGTCATCGCCATCGCGCACCGGTTGTCCACCATTGCCGCGCTGGACCGGTTGATCGTGCTGGACCAGGGAAAGATTGTCGAACAGGGAACCCATTCGGAGTTGATTGCCCAGGGTGGGCTGTATGCACAGTTGTGGTCGCATCAGTCCGGCGGGTTTTTGGGGGAGGAATAGTTCAGTACGGCGGATGCGTCGTAGCTCAGTAACGGCGGATGCGGGCTTTGCCCTTATCCGCCCTACGCGAACTGCCGTGGTATCCGTAGGGCGGATAAGCGAAGCGCATCCGCCGTCACCGGGGGGGGGCACTTCGAACCGTAGGGCGGATCGGTCCGACGCTTCGGAGCCAAAGGCGCATCCGCCGTTACCCAACCTCCCGCCCTACTTCCGAAAATAATGATCCCAAATCAACATCAAAAGCCCAACAAAAAACCCCACATGAGCCACCATCGCCCCACCGGCAAATAACAGCCCCAATCCAATCGGATTCCCGTCGGAAGGCCCAAAAATCACATACGCAATCAGTGGCAAAGAGGTGACAAACACCAACAGCAGACTGTAGGCAATGATCTTCAACCCACGGGACGCATCGCTGCGCCAGATGGCGGTAATGGGATTTTTGATTCTCATCGAAACTACCGGTTGGAAGCAATGTCGGGGAATGTTGTCGGACTACGCGAGTTGCGTTCCGAAACGTCGGACCGGTCCGACCTGCTGGGCTTGCGGCGGAATTTGTCGGGTTACGGCCCTTGGCCTAACCCGACCTACTCGACCGTCGCGCAGCACGTTCAGTAGGTCGGGTTAGCGCAACGCGCGTAACCCGACAAACCTTCCAGTCTTACAGCGCCGCCAAGGTGGTCGGCTGGCGGGACTGTATCAGGGCCTGAACCTGCTCGGCTGATTGCACGCTGCGCACCTCGACACCGCTCGCCTGCAGGTCCACGTCCATACCCAGCTCGTCTTTGACCAGCAGCTCCAGTGCCTCTTGATCCACCTGGCCATCGGCACGGGTGATGCGTTCCATCTGCTCGTCGGTCAACTGGGCACTGCCTCCGGGCAGGTAGATGGTGCCGTTAGAGAAGTCCACCGCAAAAGCGATCACCCCGGGCACAAGGAAGAACAGCAAACCCACGGCGTTAAGAGCCACCACGGCCGGGTCGAGCTGGCCACCGGTCTGCCCTTTCCGCTCCGGGTACAGCACGGTGCCGCAGGCGGTGGTCTGGAGAATCAGGCCAACGCACAGGCCGGAAGCGATGGCTTTGCTTAAGCGATTGATGCGCATAGAGTTTTCCTCTTTGTTGTTGAATTCCACGTAGCAAAGACTATAGCACATGGCTTTGGGTTCCGTGGCGCCAGAAGCTTGGGTTGCGGCGGATGCAGGCTTCGCCCTTATCCGCCCTACGCCATCTGCCGTGCTATCCGTAGGGCGGATAAGGCCAAAGGCCGCATCCGCCGGAACCACGGCCTAAACTAACCTGCAACGCTAAAAAAGGGGTTGCAAAAATCCGAAGTTTTGGTAAAGTTCGCGCCTCAAACGAGACAGGACTATAGCTCAGTTGGTTAGAGCGCTACCTTGACATGGTAGAGGTCACCAGTTCGAATCTGGTTAGTCCTACCAAATATCGAAAAACGGCTTGAGGTTCAGACCCCAAGCCGTTTTTTTATGCCCAGACATTCAGGCGCCCAAAAACCGCTTTACAGCGTCGGCAACGCAGGTAGCTGTTAAGCGGTTTTTAAAAAAATGCCCGCGCTAAGGCGGGCTAGTTTGAGGAGATGATGGCCAAGAAATAAGGTTGTCAAAAGGCTCCAGTCAGTGAGGGGACAAGTTGTTCAGTTTTTGTACTTGAGCGGCCATGTTGTAACCATCCCACTGATCCGTGCGCGCTTCGCGCCAACCGGAGAGCCATTCCTGGCGCGCTGTGCCGCTCTCGTGCGGACACAGGCTGCGGGACCGACCCGCAATACCGGCTTGATAACCCTTACCAAATGCGCGAGCTGTCTGGTTACGCTTTTGACGTTTCATATGTGATGCACCTCTATGTAGCCGTTAATCTTGCAGAGCCCAGCGCCGGGGTGGCGCTGGGCCTGTTAGGGAAACGCACCCACTGGGCGGGGATGCCCGGCACTGTGCGTAGGGAGGTACTGCATCGCCTCTAGCCAGCCACCCGGGAAAATCGGTGGTGGATCCGTAGAGGCGAATGCTCAGTACAGCAAAAAGCCCCCCGGCTGTGAACGATTGTTTTTTTATAGCAGAGGTGTTTCATATGGCACTTTGCTCTAGAATCCGGTTTGACAAAGTGGTTGGGGTGGGCTTACCAGCGTAAAACCAAACGTTGGGTTACGGCGGATGCGCGCCTCGCGGCGCTTATCCGCCCTACGCATGGCTCCGGAGGTTGCGTAGGGCGGTATAAGGGCGAAGCCCGCATCCGCCGTTACCGCGACTTCAACTGCATCCGCCGTAACCACAACCCAACGCACACACCGGCACCANGCCGTCCCAAAAACAACTGATGATATCTATGAANCTGTTTGCCACCTGCCCCAAGGGCCTTGAAGGACTGTTGTACCAGGAACTGGACGCCATTGGCGCCCAACACCTCAAGGAAACCGTGGCCGGCGTCGCCTTTGAAGGGGACATTGCCCTCGCCTANCNGGCCTGCCTCTGGTCNCGCCTGGCCAACAAGATCCTNCTGCCCCTGGCGGANTTTCCCGTCGGTGACCAGAACACCCTTTACAATGGCGCAAGNAACATCCCCTGGGAAGAACACCTGGGTCCCCAGAGCACCCTGCTGGTGGATTTCATCGGCAGCAGCGGCGCCATTCGCAACACCCAGTTTGGCGCCCTGAAAATCAAGGACGCCATTGTCGATCGCATNCGCGACGTNACCGGTGATCGCCCGTCGGTCAGCAAACAGCACCCGGACCTGCGCATCAATGCCCGCCTGAANAAAGGCAAAGTCACCATNAGCCTGGACCTGTCTGGGGAAAGCCTGCACCGTCGGGGCTACCGCACCAAACAGGGCACCGCCCCGATGAAGGAAAACCTGGCGGCCGGAGTCCTCATGCGCGCCGGTTGGCCGGACATCGCCGCCCGTGGTGGCGCATTGATCGACCCCATGTGCGGCTCCGGCACCCTGCTGGTGGAAGCCGCCCTGATCGCCGCGGACATCGCGCCCGGCCTGGGCCACGCCCGGTTTGGGTTTGAGCAGTGGCTCAATCACCGCAATGACATCTGGCTCGAGCTGCGCGAGGAGGCCATTACCCGCAAACGCGCCGGCCTCGCCAAATCCCGTCCGGAAATCCGCGGCTACGACGCCAACCTATCCGTCATCCGCGCGGCGGAAGACAACATCATCCAGGCCGAACTGGACGACTGGCTGCGGGTCAGCCGCAAGGAGTTGGCGGACCTCAAACAGCCCACCCACAAGGTACTCGAACCCGGCCTGGTGATCACCAACCCGCCCTACGGCGAGCGCCTGGGTGATGTCGAGTCCCTGAAGTTGCTGTATCAACACCTTGGTGAGCGACTGAAAACCGAATTCAAAGGCTGGCGCGCGGGCATCTTCACCGGCAACCCCGAGCTCGGCAAGCAGATGGGCCTGCGGGCGGAAAAGAAATATCGCCTCTATAACGGCACCCTGCCCGCCGAGCTGCTGATGTTTTCCATCGAGGAAAGCCAGTTCGTCAGCGCCGCGCCCAAGCCCCTGAAGGCCGAGCTCGAAGCCGACGCCCCGCTGTCCTCCGGCGCACAAATGCTGGCCAACCGGCTGCAAAAGAATCTGAAACAGCTGGCAAAGTGGGCGAAAAAGCGGCGCCGCGGCTCCGAAGACGGTATTAATGCTTATCGGCTCTACGATGCGGATATGCCCGAGTACTCGGCGGCCATTGACCTGTACCGCTCCGANCAGGGCGANCTCTACGCCCACGTTCAGGANTACGCCGCCCCNAAATCCGTGGACGAAGCCNGGGCCGAACAGCGCTTCGCGGAGATTCAGGCCGCGGTCCCCCGGGCTCTGGACATTCACCCGGACCGGGTCAGCTACAAGCAGCGTCGCCGTCACAAGCATTCCGATGGCAGTCAGTACCAGAAGCTCGCCGAGCGCCCGGACGGCGAAATCATCAATGTCATCGAAGGCCAGGCGCGGCTTCAGGTCAACCTCTGGCAATATCTGGATACCGGATTATTCCTCGATCATCGCCCGGTACGACTGAAAATCGCCGAANTGGCGAACAACAAACGCTTTCTGAACCTGTTCTGCTACACCGCCAGCGCCAGCGTTCACGCCGCCCTGGGCGGCGCCCGGTTCACCCTCAGCGTGGATATGTCCAACACCTACCTGAAGTGGGCCCGCAACAACCTGGCGTTAAATGGCCTCAGCGACACCAAGCACCGCACAGAACAGGCCGACTGCGTGGAGTGGCTGAAAACCAACGAGCAGGAGTTTGACTTGATTCTGCTCGATCCACCGAGCTTCTCCAACTCCAAGAAAATGCCCGGCGTACTGGACATTCAGCGGGACCATGTGGCCCTGATCGANGGCGCCATGAAGGCCTTGGCAAAAGGCGGAACCCTGATTTTCTCCACCAATTTGCGGACGTTTGCGATGGATCGGGACGCGTTGAGCGCGTATCAGCTCGAAGACATCACCCCCCAGACGATTGATAAGGATTTTCAGCGCAACCCGAAGATTCACCAGTGTTGGTTGGTCAGGTGGTAAACGTCACCATGGGGTAACGGCGGATGCGNCCTTCNGCCTTATCCGCCCTACGGCCGAGCGCAGCGGTATAAATCCGCGTAGGGCGGATAAGCGCCGCAGTCGCGCATCCGCCGTAACCCAACCCGAATCAACCTCCGCATCCGCCGTAAATACACGTGATACCCACTATTTGGCACCCAAATTGCTCTATCCAATCTAACCCCAAAAACCGTAAGGTTTTCGTAACAATTGCCCCGATTTTGCGCTATACTCCAGCGGTTATTGCCCCATGAAGGAGCACAATCGGCCAGAGGCAAGATTCGGTCAATCAATGGAGTTAGAGGTCTATGCTGGAAGCCCTGTTTGAGTCCTCCCGGACCACCAAACGCATTATTTCCCTGATTTACGACACCGTCGCTATTGTTACCGCCTTCTACGCCGCCGCCTTCCTGCGGTTGGGCACCTTTAACTCCCAGTTTCTCGATAAAGACGTCACCGTCATCGCCATTACTCTGGTGGTGAGTCTCGCCGTCTTTATCCGCATGGGTATGTACCGAGCCATCCTGCGCTACATGAGCACACCGGCCATGTTGACCATTGTTGGCTGTGTGTTTATTTCCGCACTGGTACTGGCCACGGCCAGCTTCCTGACCCAGTCCCGACTGCCCCGCTCCATTCCGTTCATCTACCTGACCATCGCCCTGCTGCTCATTGGTGCCCCGCGCCTGATGGTGCGCAGCGTCATCATGATGCTCAACCGGCGCAGTGTGGACCTTAAAGAGCCGGTTATCGTCTACGGCGCCGGCTATACCGGCCACCAACTCACTCTGGCGCTGCAGGGTTCCCAGTACAAACCCGTTGCCTTTGTGGACGACAACCCGGCCCTGCACCGCACGGTAGTGGCCAACATCAAGGTCTACAGCCCGAAGATGATCGAGGCCCTGATCCGGACTCACCGGGTCAGCAAGGTGCTGCTCGCGCTGGGCAGCACACCCAACTCCCGAAGGGCTCAGGTGATCAAGCGCCTGGAATCCCTGGCCATTTCGGTCCAGACCGTGCCAGCCATTCCGGATATTCTGAGCGGCAAGGCCTGTATCGAACACATCAAGGATGTGGAGATTGAGGACCTGCTGGGTCGCGACCCGGTCTCCTCTCAGCCGGAGCTCATGGCCGCCAACATCACCGACAAAGTGGTCATGGTCACCGGTGCCGGCGGCTCCATCGGAAGTGAGCTGTGTCGCCAGATCATCCAGCACCGCCCCCGCGCCATCGTCCTGTTTGAGTTGAACGAGTTCAGCCTTTACCAGATCGAGCGTGAGCTGCAGGAAACCTCTGAATTCCGCACAAATCACATCAACCTGTACAGCATCCTGGGCTCGGTTCAGAAAGAACACCGGGTGGAAACCATCATGCGCAGCTTTGGTGTGCAGACGGTTTATCACGCCGCCGCCTACAAGCACGTGCCGCTGGTAGAACACAATATCGTCGAGGGCGTGCGCAACAACGTCTACGGCACCTGGTACACCGCCGAGGCCGCCATTCGCGCCGGGGTGGAATCCTTCGTGCTGGTCTCCACCGACAAGGCCGTGCGCCCCACCAACATCATGGGCGCCTCCAAGCGACTGGCAGAGCTGGTACTGCAGGGCCTGGCCAAGCGCCAGAACACCACCATCTTCAGTATGGTCCGTTTCGGTAACGTACTGGGCTCATCTGGCTCGGTAGTCCCGTTGTTCCGGGAACAGATCAAAAACGGTGGCCCGGTAACGGTCACCCACCCGGAGATGGTCCGCTACTTCATGACCATCCCGGAAGCCGCCAAGCTGGTGATTCAAGCGGGCGCCATCGGTACCGGTGGCGACGTGTTCGTGCTGGATATGGGCGAACCGGTGAAAATCGTGGATCTCGCCACCCGGATGATTCACCTCTCGGGCCTGGAAATCAAAGACGAAGACCGCCCCAACGGCGATATTGAAGTCGAATTTACCGGCCTGCGCCCGGGCGAGAAGTTGTACGAGGAACTGCTGATCGGCAGCAACGTCTCCGGCACCCAACACCCCGGCATCCTGCGCGCCGAAGAGCACCACCTGAGCTGGGAAGAAACCAAAAACCTGCTGGACGACCTCGACGTCGCCTGCCACGCCTACCAGTGCGACCGCGTGAAACAGCTACTGGTGGAAGCCCCGACGGATTATAAGGCCAGCATGTTGATCAGCGATTCGGTGTGGCGGCAGAAGCAGAATACCGGGAAGCTCCGGGTAGTAAACTGATCGTTCGGTAACGGCGGATGCGGGCTTAGCCCTTATCCGCCCTACGCGAATTACCGTGGTATGCGTAGGGCGGATAAGCGAAGCGCATCCACCGTAACCCAACCCAACGCACGCACCCAACCTATCCCCAACCCGCATCCCACATTGCCCAACAATCACAATTCAAGGTACCATCAGAACGTTAAGCGACTGGCAGAGGGCGGAAAATGTACGCTATTGAGTTCGAGGCAGACGTCATCGACGGCCAGATCAGGCTCCCTGACGAGTACAAAGCGCTGGAATCAACGCATTTAAAGGCAATTATCCTGATTCCCGATGCGCCCACAGCCATCAAGGAACCGGCAAATAAGTACGACTTCAAGGACCTATCTGGAAAGCTGACCTGGGAAGGAGACGCTGTAGAAGCACAGCGGAAAATTAGAGATGAGTGGAGCTGACCGCTATTTACTGGACACCAACGCCATCATCGCACTCCTGAAAGGCGATGGAGAATTAGCAGCCAGACTCTCTGGTGCGGAGCTCGTCGGCATTTCGGTTGTATCCCACCTAGAATTTATGTGCTTCAAAGGCTTGTCCTCAGAGGACAGTTACGTATTTCAGGCCTTTTTGAGGCGGGTAGAGAGTTTTGGCTTACACTCCAACGATAATGAGCTGATGGACGCAGTAATCCGCATTCGGAGAGACACCGGCCTCAAACTCCCCGACGCAATAATTGGCGCCACCGCCATTCAGCATAACTTGGCATTATTAACCGCCGACACCGCTTTGTTGAACGCCATACCAAAGGCGATCAATTTCAGGTAACGGCGGATGCGGGCTTAGCCCTTATCCGCCCTACGCGAAT
>NZ_NZQP01000026.1:0-117331 GCF_002695945.1 Marinimicrobium sp.
AACAACAGATCGGGCCTTATACCGCCCGAAAATAGCCGGAAATTCCGATTTTTCGAGTACACATCAAATTGCGCTGCGATTAATCAGAGTTTCCTTAAGCAATAACCGGAGTGCAGACTCCCATTTAGCAACAACCCTCCTGCTCTGGTCGTCAATCAGGTTTTTACCGTTCGTTTGCAGATCTGTACCACCCATGTGACGGAGGTGCATGATCGTTCCATTGTCGTCTAAGCTTGCCTCTTTAAGCAGGGTCTTAGCTTCTTCTGATAGCTCAGGAATCCGAGAATCCGGAGATAGAGAAATCGGACCTACCAACTCTGCGCCATCTATAGAAGTAAACATTTGATGCTCATTCAGCTTCAACTGCAGGTGCCGATAGAAATTTTCCTTGAATTGAGAGTGGCTGTCATACACCTCGTAAAGCCCTCGATCTTTACAGGAAGCTTTAAACCTCTTCAATTCTTGGTATTGCTTGTCATCAACACTATCAAGTCGCGCTGGCTGATCTGAGAAGTACAACATTGCAGGCTTGCCAGATGATATGTGCCGCTCTATTTCCTCCACAGTTCCGCTAGCATAGTCTTCGGTTTGCGTGCCGATGCGAGTCCAGAATACGCCAACTAGAAGGTCACCTTTATCAAGAATCTGGTCATTAATTATTGATTGAGGTGTATTTCCCATTTCTGGAGAAGAGTGCGACTCCCAGCCAGTCGGGAGCATAACTATCCCGCGAGCCGCAGAATGCACAGCATTCCATTCTGCAATAACCTCGCGAACGATAGATCGTTCTGAAGCAACATCCCCCGGTGACGCGATCATCACGTTAAACACGGTGGTTTTATAGCTCATACCGACTCCATCTATTTAAAACATAGCAGCGTATTCAACGTCGAAGCGACGCAATTAATCACGTTACATCGACGTGTTTAAATGCGTCGATGTAACGTATATCCCCGGAAAATGTTAAGACTTCTGCTCTTAACATTGGTAATCCGCTGGTTGTTCTGTTTCTTTCCTGAGTCTGGTCTGGGTGTTCAACAAGGTGTGCGTAATCCATAGCCGTAATTTTCCTGTTACCTATCCTCTGCCTGTATCGCGAGGGGCGTCCAATGCTGGGAGTACTGCGAGCGGGAGGCTCACTCGGGGAGGGCGCCACTGTTGTGGTTCATGTTCATGCTGGGGTGGCCCTCCCTGGCCGGTATTTCGGGGTTGGTTCTTGGAGCTGAACGGGATTTAATCCCAGCTCAACGCACCACCGGTCTGATACTCAATCACGCGCGTCTCAAAGAAGTTCTTCTCCTTACGCAGGTCCATGATCTCGCTCATCCAGGGGAAGGGGTTCTGGGCGCCGGGGTACTGCTCTTTCAGGCCGAGCTGCGCGAGGCGGCGGTTGGCGATGAAGTGCAGGTACTCTTCCATCATGCCGGCGTTCATGCCGAGTACGCCGCGGGGCATGGTGTCGCGGGCGTAGGCGATTTCCAGTTCGGTGCCTTCCAGGATCATCTGGGTAACTTCCTTCTGGAATTCCGGGGTCCAGAGGTGCGGGTTTTCCAGTTTGATCTGGTTGATGACGTCGATGCCGAAGTTCAGGTGCATGGACTCATCGCGCAGGATGTACTGGAACTGCTCGGCCACGCCGGTCATCTTGTTGCGGCGGCCCATGGACAGGATCTGGCTGAAGCCGCAGTAGAAGAAGATGCCTTCGGTGACGGCGTAGAAGGCCACCAGGTTGCGCAGCAGTTCCTGGTCGGCTTCCGGGGTGCCGGTGTTGAAGGTGGGGTCGCCCAGGGTCTGGGTGTGCTTGAGGCTCCAGGCGGCCTTGGCGGCCACGGAGGGCAGCTCGCGGTACATGTTGAACACTTCCGCTTCGTCCATGCCCAGGGATTCGATGCAGTACTGGTAGGCGTGGGTGTGAATGGCTTCTTCAAACGCCTGACGCAGGATGTACTGGCGGCACTCCGGGTTGGTGATCAGGCGGTAGATGGCCAGCACCAGGTTGTTGGCGACCAGGGAGTCGGCAGTGGAAAAGTAGCCCAGGCTGCGCATGATGATGCGACGCTCGTCGTCGGTCAGGCCGTCGCGGCTTTTCCACAGGGAAATGTCCGCGGTCATGTTCACTTCCTGGGGCATCCAGTGGTTGGCGCAGCCGTCCAGGTATTTCTGCCAAGCCCAGTCGTATTTGAAGGGTACGAGCTGGTTGAGGTCGGCGCGGCAGTTGATCATCATTTTGTCGTCAACTTCGATGCGCGAGGCGCCCATTTCGAGTTCTTCGAGGCCGGGGGCGACGTCGAGGTGTTCGAGGGATTCGCGAGCCTCGGCGACGGCGTCGGAGACGTTGCCGTTGCTCTGGGTGGCTTCGGCGGCGGCCGCGGCCTGGGCGGGGGCGCTGTCGTAGCTGGCGGCCGGTTCCTGGACCTTGGGCTCGGGTTCCGGGGCGCGCGCGGGTTGCGGGGCCGGTTTGGCTTTCTGCGGGGTTTCTTCGGCGGCGTCGAAATCGTCCCAACTTAGCATGGCGCTTTCCTCTGTTGTTTGGTTTTGCGTCACGGTTTGGTGGCGCGTTGAGTTTGGGTTACGGCGGATGCGGCCTTTGGCCTTATCCGCCCTACGCGGGGTTTGGGAGCGAGTATCGGTCGGTCCCAAACCCTGCGTCGGTCATTGCCGTTACTGGCAGGCTTCGCAGTCTGGGTCGTCCAGGGAGCAGGCCTTGGGTACTGGTGCGGCTTCGCCATTGGTGGCGGGGGCTGCTGCACTGGCACCTGCGGCGCTGGCGGCTGCTACGCCGCCGCCACTGGAGGACACGGCGTTGTGCGTGCCGGTGGTGATGGTGGATTTTTCGGTGGTGCTGGCGGCCAGGGCACGCAGGTAGTAGGTGGTTTTCAGGCCACGGAACCATGCCATGCGGTAGGTGATGTCCAGCTTTTTGCCGTTGGCGCCGGCGATGTAGAGGTTCAGGCTCTGGGCCTGGTCGATCCACTTCTGGCGGCGGCTGGCGGCGTCCACGATCCACTTGGGTTCCACTTCAAAGGCGGTGGCGTACAGCGCTTTCAGGTCGTCCGGTACACGGTCGATGGGCTGTACGGTGCCTTCGTAGTATTTCAGGTCGTTGACCATCACGTTGTCCCACAGGCCGCGCGCTTTCAGGTCGTGCACCAGGTAGGGGTTCACCACGGTGAATTCGCCGGACAGGTTCGATTTCACGTACAGGTTCTGATACGTGGGTTCGATGGACTGGCTCACGCCGGTGATGTTGGCGATGGTGGCGGTCGGGGCGATGGCCATGACGTTGGAGTTACGCATGCCGTTGGCCTTCACTTCCTCGCGCAGGCTGTCCCAGTCCAGGGTCTGGCTCAGGTCCATTTCGATGTACTTCTCGCCGCGCTCTTCGGCCAGCTTCTGGATGGAGTCGATGGGCATGATGCCCTGGCTCCACAGTGAGCCTTCGAAGGTGGCGTAGCGGCCGCGTTCTTTGGCCAGCTCGCAGGAGGCCTTGATCGCGTGGTAGCTGATCGCTTCCATGGACAGGTCGGCAAACTGCACCGCTTCGTCCGAGCCGTAGGCCAGGCGCTGACGGTACAGGGCGTCCTGGAAGCCCATCAGGCCCAGGCCGATCGGGCGGTGGCGCAGGTTGGAGTTGCGCGCGCTGTCCACGGAGTAGTAGTTGATGTCGATGACGTTATCGAGCATGCGAATGGCGGTTTTGACGGTTTTCGCCAGTTTGTCATGGTCGAGCTTGCCGTCGACGATGTGCTGGGCCAGGTTCACGGAACCCAGGTTGCACACGGCGATTTCTTCATTGGCCTTGGTGTTCAGGGTGATCTCGGTGCACAGGTTGGAGGAGTGCACCACACCGGCGTGCTGCTGCGGGCTGCGCAGGTTGCAGGCGTCCTTGAAGGTGATCCAGGGGTGACCGGTTTCAAACAGCATGCCCAGCATCTTGCGCCACAGGTCCAGCGCGCGTACTTTTTTGTACAGGCGCATCTCGCCGGTTTCGCACATGCGCTCGTATTCGTTGTAGCGCTCCTCGAAGGCTTTGCCGTACAGGTCGTGCAGGTCCGGTACGTCGTTCGGGGAGAAGAGGGTCCACTCGCCGTCGTCGAACACGCGCTTCATGAACAGGTCCGGTACCCAGTTGGCGGTGTTCATGTCGTGGGTGCGGCGACGGTCGTCACCGGTGTTTTTACGCAGCTCGACGAACTCTTCGATGTCCAGGTGCCAGGTTTCCAGGTAGGCACAGACGGCGCCTTTGCGCTTGCCGCCCTGGTTCACCGCCACGGCGGTGTCGTTGGCGACTTTCAGGAAGGGCACCACGCCCTGGGAACGGCCGTTGGTGCCTTTGATGTAGGCGCCCAGAGAGCGTACGGGAGTCCAGTCGTTACCCAGACCGCCGGCGAATTTGCTCAGCATGGCGTTGTCCTGAATCGCGCCGTAAATGCCGTGCAAGTCGTCCGGTACCGTGGTCAGGTAGCAGGAGGACAGCTGCGGGCGCAGGGTGCCGGCGTTGAACAGGGTCGGGGTGGAGCTCATGTAGTCGAAGGAGCTGAGCAGCTTGTAGAACTCGATGGCGCGCTCTTCGCGGTTGTCTTCTTCCACGGCCAGGCCCATGGCCACGCGCATGAAGAACACCTGGGGCAGCTCGATGCGCACATCGTTGCTGTGAATGAAATAGCGGTCATACAGGGTCTGCAGGCCCAGGTAGGTGAACTGCAGGTCGCGCTCGGCGATGATCGCCTTGCCCAGCTTTTCCAGGTCGAAGCTCAGCAGCTCCGGGGCCAGCAGCTCCAGCTCGACGCCTTTCTGAATATAGGCGGGCAGGGCCTGGGCGTAGTAGGTTTCCATTTCCGCCTGGGTGGCGAAGTCGGCCACACCCAGGAAGCTCAGCGCCTCGGCGCGCAGCTTGTCGAGCAGCAGGCGGGCGGTGGCGTAGGTGTAGTTGGGCTCTTTTTCCACCAGGGTGCGGGCGGTGATCACCAGGGAGGTGTTCACATCGCGCAGGCTCACGCCGTTATAGAGGTTGCGCATAGCCTCATCGAGAATGGCCTTTTCGCTCACGTCAGTCAGGCCGGCGCAGGCTTCACGCACGATGGTGCGCAGGCGCTGGGTGTCCAGCGGGGCTTTGCTGCCGTCGTCCAGGGTGACTTCGATGGTGGGGTATTCCGGGTCTTCGGCCTGGGTGTCGGCGCTGGCGGCCGGCTGCTTCTCGGCCCGCAGGCGGGCGTGCTCTTCGCGGTAGAGAACGTAGTCCCGGGCGATTTTGTGCTCGCCGGAGCGCATCAGCACCAGCTCGACCTGATCCTGCACCTCTTCAATATGAATGGTGCCGCCGGAGGGCATGCGCCGCTTGAAGGTGGCGGTGATCTGACCGGTCAGGTTTTCCACGGTCTCGCGCACCCGGCGCGAGGCGGCGGCGGTACCACCTTCCACGGCCAGGAAGGCCTTGGTCATGGCGACAGCGATTTTGCTGGGGTCGTAGGGGACCACGGTGCCGTTGCGCTTGATGACCCGAACCTGGCCAGGCGCGGTGGCCGAGAGGTTGGAGGCACTGCGCTGCTGCGATGAGCCTTCCGTGTGGGGCTGGGAGCCGGTGGTGGTGTTCTGTGAGTCGGTTTCTGTGTGCATGGACGTCTCCGCGAGCGATCTGAATTCCGTGACTGTAAGCGGTCACCCTGGGCAGGTGACGGGTGTTTGGTGAAACTGGATAACCCGGTACCGCGCACAGCGTGAAGCGTTGGGGCGGGGTATCGAAAAACCCTATATATAGGGGTACCGGGTGAATGCGCTACAAGATAATGCGCTTTGGGCGGGAATGCAAGCGGACAAAAACGGGGATGGCCTGTGGATAAAATGTGTGTAAATCGTCATGTCAGTGATCACTATCCTGCGGGCCGCGTCCTCAGGGAGGGGGACCCTGAAAGTGGTGTAAAGTTGGCCAATGTGGGCTGAATAGATTTTTTTATTCTACCGGCTTTGGCTGTTATCGCCAAAAATAACATAGCGGCCTTTTTGCGCTAGTGTGTCGCTCGCATTCCGGTACAATGGGGGTTGACCGTCCTGACCACCACGCGACATTAGGAGCGACATGTTCGCGGAATTAGCGGCCATTATGGCCCCGCTGTTTATCGGAACCGCTATCGGCTACGGCTGGGTGCGCTCCGGTGCCGACTACCCATCCGAGTTTGTCTCCCGCGCGGTGATGAACATCGCCACCCCCTGCCTGATTGTCTCGGTCATGGCGCGGGTCGAGGTGGAGCCGAGCATCATGGGCGGCGTGGCCTTGGCGGCGGCGGTGGTGATTCTGAGCATGGGCGTGATTGGTTACCTGCTGACCCGCTGGCTGAAGCTGCCGCCGGTCCACTATATTCCCTCTCTGATGTTCCCCAACAACGGCAACCTGGGTCTGCCGCTGTGCCTGTTCGCCTTTGGCGATACCGGGCTGGCCCTGGCGCTGGCCGCGTTTATGGTGATGACCCTCAGTACCTTTACCGTGGGCATCATGATGGTGTCCCGCGCCGAGGGGCTGGGCGCACGGCTCAAGGCACTGGGGCGCCAGCCGGTGCTCTACGCCATGGTGCTGGCGGTGGCGCTGTTGCTGACCGATACCACGCTGCCGCTGTGGCTGGCCAATACGGTGGACCTGATGGGGGGCTTTGCCATACCGCTGATGATTCTGACCCTNGGGGTTTCCCTCGCGCGCCTGAAACTGGTGGCCTGGCGGCTCAGTCTGGCCTTCAGTACCTTGCGGGTGTTGGGCGGTCTGGCGCTCGCCTATCTGGCCGCGCGGCTGATCGGGCTGGAGGGTGAGGCGCTCGGGGTCGCGGTGCTCCAGGGCGCCATGCCGGTCGCCATCTTCAATTACCTGCTGGCCCTGCGNTANGACCGGGCCCCTCAGGAAGTGGCCGCCATGGTACTGATGTCCACGCTGCTGGCGTTTGTGGTGCTACCGATTGTGCTGGTGTTTGTNNTGCCNCTGGCNGGNACNACCCNGGTCGCGCCATAAAGCACTTGAGCCCCTTGTCCGCAATCCAGTAGTCTTGCAGCCTTTCATCTATTGTTCANTCTCTATTCGATATCAGGAATTGTTCCATGGCCGGTGTGCGGGAAGTAGTACTTACCTTCAGTTGTCAGGATGCCCANGGCCTTGTGGCGGCGGTGGCCAGTCTGTTCGCCCANCGCGGCTTCAATATCCGCGAGTCCTCCCAGTTTGAGGATGTGACCCAGCGGCGCTTCTTTATGCGCACCGTGTTCGAGTGCCCCCAGGGCTATGAGCTGCCCGCGATCCGCGAGCTGTTCCNGCCGGTGGGCGANAAGTACGGNATGGACTGGGCGATTTACGATGTGGACTGCAAGCCCAAGGTGCTGATTGCGGTGTCCCAGTGGGGCCACTGCNTGAACAGCCTGCTCAANAACTGGAANAACGGCTCNCTGCCCATCGATATCGTCGGGGTGGTGTCCAACCATGANGTGATGCGGGACCTGACCGANTGGTACGAGCTGCCGTTCCACTACNTGCCGGTTACCCCCGATACCAANGCCGAGCAGGAAGCGCAGATCTGGTCCCTGATCGAGGNGCATGAGGTNGAGTGCCTGGTGCTGGCCCGCTACATGCAGATTCTCTCCGATGACCTGTGCCGCAAACTCAACGGCAANGCCATCAATATTCACCATTCCTTCCTGCCCGGNTTCAAGGGNGCCAAGCCTTACCACCAGGCCTACGAGCGCGGGGTCAAGCTGATCGGCGCCACCGCCCACTTCGTGACCGCCGANCTGGATGAAGGCCCGATCATCGAGCAGTCCGTCGAACGCGTCTCCCACGTGAACCTGCCCGAGGAAATGGCGGAAATCGGCCGGGACATCGANGCNGTGGTGCTCAANCGCGCGGTGCGCTGGCANGCCGAGCANCGGGTGNTGCTCAATGGCAGCAAGACGGTGGTTTTCGCACGGTAAAAATCAAAGGGGTCAGAGTCGTTTGATTCTTTGGATCAAACGACTCTGACCCCTTTGATTTTTACGGCAGGCTGTGNGCAATTCCCTGGTGGCANTCGATGCAGGTGCGNCCGGTGGCTTCTCGATACTCCAGCGAGTGACGGCGTACCGCCTGTCGGTTCTGNANCGTCTCGGCCATGGCATCGTAGCTGTGGCAGCTCCGGCATTCGCGTGAATCCGTTGCCCGCATGCGTGCCCANACGCGTTCGGCCATGGCNGGTTTGTGCGCGTTNAANTCCTCNTCGGTNTCAATNCGGCCCATAAAGTGCGAGGGTAGTTCGACCACGGTCGCTTTCATTTTNGCGGCCATCTTNGGGAANAAAGCNTNNGGCACATGGCAATCNGCACAGACGACCCTAACCCCGCTGCGGTTATTGTAATGGCTGCTGTTCTGGTACTCCGTAAACACGAACTGTTGCATGCTGTGGCAGGAAGTACAGAACTCCAGGGTGTTGGTGGCTTTGACGGTGGTGTCAAAACTGATCCAAAAACCGATGCCGATCACAAACGCCAGAAATCCTCCGGCGGGAATTCCGAACAGAAACCAGCGTCGGGGTCGGGCCCATAGCCAGCGGCCAAACCGTCTGCGTTTGCTCTGCTCGGTTGGCGGTGGAGGTTCGTCGNTATCGCTCATGGTGTGACTCCCCGCTATTGGCCCACACTGACGTAGTANTCGGCCAGTGCTTTGATGTCGTCATCCGNAAGNTTGGCCGTTGCGTCGGCCATTTTTTCTTCCTGCCAGCGNTNCCCCGCNCGAAAGCTTTCCAGNGTGCGAATCAGATAGGGCCGCCACTGGCCAGCGAGTATGCCAGCGTCGTCCANNGCCAGGCTGCCTCCNTCGGCGTGGCAGCGATCGCAACTGCGTTCATGGATGGCTTTTCCGATTTGCGCCAATTCGGTATCGAAAGACTGTTCGGCNCTTTGATGAGGTAGCGCGGAAAAGTAACCAGCGATTTTTGCTATGTCGTCATCGGACCAGTCGGCCGCCAGGGCNCAGTGGTCAGGTTTAGGGGGCGACTCCGCCCGTTGNCTGAACAATTCGCCCGCACAGGGNCGNCCTTTATCCCGAAACAGAAAGAGCTGGTTTTCCAGAAAGAANTNNGAGGCNCCGGCAATGATGGGAATATCACCATCCNGGCTTATACCCTTTTCGCCATGACAACTGGCNCAGGCTTCGGNTTCGGNAGGCGCTTCGGCCCACACTGAACTTACGCTTGCCCATAGCAGCGTCGCCAGCANCCAGAATACAANGCGGACGGGTTCGCGTAGGGCAGAATGTGATGTGTGCATGAAGACCTCCCATGAATGAATCCTTGGTCGTTCAGGACAGTGCGGGATAGTTAGGNGTGCTCTTTAACGAATAACACAAACCGGCGGGCGTCATCGGATATTTGCGGCGTTNTTTGCAGAATCGGATTNTGGGTTGATCTGTGTCAATAAACGGGAGGGGCAGAGGGTACATTGTGTAGGGATACGCGGTGCAGGGGTACGCGGTTTCAGTGAGCGCTGGTCAGCCTGTTGTTGAGTTTCACCAGGGTTCCATTNGGATCAACACGGGGGAAGGATCATGANTTCGGACCCATCTCGGCGCGCCCGCTTTTGGAGTGTGATGGTTGGCGCTTTGTTGCTGCTTGGTTTGCTCGGGTGTGACGGCGACTCCGGCCCGACGGGGACGGCTGGCGCTCCCGGGCCATCGGGGCCTCCGGGTGAACCCGGGCCACCGGGCGGTGGCGCGGGCCCAGTCCCCACGGCCCTGAAGGTTGATATTACCGAGGTCAGCATTGAGGACTCGGTCGTGGTCGACTTCCTGGTGCTTGACCAGGACGGCTATCCTTTTTCCTATCTGGAACAGCTCGACTTTACGGTTGCCAAACTGGTGCCGGGCACCGAGGGTAACAGCAGCGCCTGGCAAAGTTACATTAACCGCGAGGAAGTCCCGGGGGAGGGTCCCTGGCCCGGCACCGAGACGGTCATTCAGGCCACCACCGAAAGTAGCAGCGAGGGGGCGTTGGTCAGTAATGGTGATGGCAGCTACCACTATACCTTTGGCCTTGATCTCAATGCCGTGAGTGCGCCGCTGGTGGTCGAGTACGAGCCGGAGTTGACCCACCGGGTGGGCCTGCAGGTGGGCGGTAGTTTTCGGGGTGAATCCCTACCCGCGGCCAATGCGGTGTATACCTTTCAGCCCTCGACCGGTCTGACCCCGGAACAGGATATTGATCATCGTAAAATTGTTTCCCAGGAATCCTGCAGCAGCTGTCACGGGAATGACCTGGCACTGCACGGTGGCGGTCGGGTCGATGTCGATTACTGCGTGACCTGCCACAACCCGGGAAGCGTTGATGCCCAGAGTGGCCACTCCCTGGATTTTCGCGAGATGATTCATAAGATCCATATGGGGGAGCGGCTGCCCAGCGTTCAGAGTGGCGAAGACTACATTCTCTGGGGGTTTCGTAACTCGCCCAGCGATTTTTCCGATGTGGTTCATCCTCAGGATCCACGCAACTGCCTGACCTGTCATGATCCGGACGATGAGGCCACCCCACAGGCGCTCCAAATAGTCGAAAAACCCAGTATGGAAGCCTGCGGTTCCTGCCATGACGATATTGATTTTGTGGCGGGTGTGGGCCATCCGGCCACGAACAACAGTGAGTGCACCATCTGCCATAAGCCGGGCGGGTTTGCGGGGGATGTGCTGGCGAGCCATGCCATACCGGGGCAGGTAGCGGCGCAGCAGTTTCACTTTAACCTGCTGGAGGTGATTGCCACCGGCCAGAATGAAACCCCGACCGTGACCTTCTCGGTTACCGACCCCACCAACGATGACGCGCCCTACGATATTCTGGAAGATCCTCTGTTTGGCCCGGGTGCGAGTCTGTCGATCCGTATCGGCTGGGATACCCGGGATTATGTGCATGGACCGGCGGCAGGATTGTCGGTGGCCAATGTGAATCAGAATGCGACGGACAATAACGATGGTACTTTTACCATTTCGGCAACCGGCGCCTTGCCCGGAGATGCCACCGGTTCCGGTGTGGTGGGTATGGAAGGTCGGGCCGTTGATCCGGACGAGGGCTTCCAGATTCCGATTACCGGGGCGGTGAAGTACTTTGCCATTACCGACTCCGAACCGGTTCCGCGCCGTCAGGTGGTGGAAACGCAAAAGTGCCAGACGTGCCACAGTCGTAATGATGCGTTGGCCTTTCATGGCGGCCAGCGAACCGATGAAGTGCAGCTCTGTGCAATTTGCCACAACCCCAATACCACAGACCTGGCCCGACGCGCGGGGGATACCGTGGTTGAAGGTATTTCCATGCTGGATGGCTTACCCGAACAGTCGGTGCACTTCAAGTATATGATTCATGCCATTCACGGTTCTGAAGTTCGGGATGAGCCCTATGTGGCGTATGGCTTTGGCAATACGGGCTACGACTTCAGCGAGGTGCGCTACCCACGCAGCGCGGGTGATTGCCTGGCCTGCCACACGGACGATGGTTATCAGTTACCACTGCCGGCCACTGTGCTGGGCACCACTGTGCTGACCGAGGGGAATCCCGCCGACCCATCCGTGCACCTGAAAGTATCGGAGGCGAGCGCCGCCTGTGGCTCCTGCCACACGAATGACCTGGCGCAGACCCATATGATTCTCAACGGGGGTGTGTTCGATCAGACTCAGGAGGTGCTGGATGCCGCAGTGACCGAGACCTGTTCGGTGTGCCACGGCCCCGGCCAAATTGCCGATGTAGAACGTGTCCATGGTTTACGCTAAAGCAACGACTGCTCTGGTTGTCTTGGTGGCCCTGCTGACAGGCGGGGCCCTGGCCCAGACTGATGTTCATGAAGCGCTGCCGGCGTTTTCCGATCAGGGGGCGGATACCTGCCTGCGTTGTCATAGTGGCGACACTGTCGAGGGTATCTTCAGTACGCCCCATGCGGTGGCCAGCGATCCGGGAACGCCGTTTGCGCAACAGCAGTGCGAGAGCTGTCACGGCCCGGGAGGCGACCATGCGGGCAGGCTGCGTCCAGGGCAGGAGCGGCCCGCTCCTTTGGCGTTTGCTCATCAGGGACGCGCCAGCCGCGAACAGGAGGTGGCCATTTGCCTGAGCTGTCATCAGTCACAGGAGCGCAACCATTGGCAGGGCAGTGTGCACGAGCGTCAGGGGCTCACCTGCACGAGCTGTCACTCGGTACACTCACCGCACGACCCGGTCATGAACCGGCAGGAGCAGGCGGGTGTGTGTTTTGACTGTCACACCCGGGAGCGGGCGCAGAGCCTCCAGGCCTCGACCCACCCGATGCGTCAGGGGCAGATGGCCTGCACTGAATGTCATCAGCCGCACGGTACGCTGAACGACGCCATGCTGGTGCGTGGGACACTGAATGAAACCTGTTTAGAGTGTCATGCGGAAAAACGCGGGCCTTTTCTTTGGGAGCATGCGCCAGCGGCCGAAGATTGTGCCTCCTGCCATGTCCCTCACGGCTCCAATCACGACTCGCTGTTGCGCCGCCGGGCACCTTTGTTGTGTCAGGAGTGTCACTCGCGGGCCGGCCACCCCAGTATTGCCCAAACGGGGGAACGCTTGCCGGACGGTCGTCCGTCCGCCGCTTTGCTGGGCGGTAGCTGCACCAATTGCCATTCGCAGGTGCATGGCTCCAATCATCCCTCGGGCCGTAACCTGAGTCGTTAGCGGGAGGTTACTGATGGAAACCGTCTGTCTTCGCCACCGCCCCGCGCATGTCTGGATGACGGGCTGCCTTATGGTGGCTGTGGGTCTCGGCAGTCAGAACAGTCTTGCTCAAGGCTATTGGCCGTCTGCGGACACCGCCGAGTGGGCCTGTAGCCTGTGCCCGGAGCAGAGCCAGCGGGAGGGGCGTGTCACCGCCGGGGTGGGGCATGTGTCCGAGAGTTCCGCCAAGTTTGGTGATTACACCGGACTGGATGAAAGCGGCCCTTATTGGTTGGGTGAGCTGGAAGTCAGGACGCGCAATGAGCAGGGCACCTATGCCGAGGCACAGGCCAAAAACCTGGGGCTCGACTCACGTCAAGTGCGGCTTCTGTACGGTGAGCAGGGACGCTATGACATCGGGTTTGAATACCAGCAGATTCCCCACTTTGTGGCGGAGCAGGCGCAGACCCCTTTTCTCGGTGTCGGCACCCAGGTGTTGACCCTGCCCGCCAACTGGGAGCGAGCGTCCACAACGCAGGGGATGAGCCAGCTCGACCCGAGCCTGAAGCGTTTTTCCCCGACGTTGGAGCGCGAGACTTACGGGCTGAACGCGGGTGCCCGGCGCAACGATCGTTGGGATTACGGCGTTGATTTTCGTCGTACCGAACAGCAGGGCACCAGGCTTCAGGGCGCCAGTTTTCTGAATACCGCCGTCGTGTTGCCCATTGGAGTTGATCGGGTGACCGAACGGATGGATGCGCGGCTTTCCTACCGGGAAGACCGCTGGTACCTGCAGGCGGCCTATCACGGTTCGCAGTTCGACAATAACGCCGATTCGGTGACCTGGGATAACCCCTTCAGCGCCCTGGTCGAAGGCGGTGATCGCGGCCGTCTGGCGCAAGAGCCGGGCAATGATTTTCATCAACTGACGCTGTCCGGTCGCTGGCAACCGGGCCGCCTGTTGCAAGCCTCGGGCAGACTCGCCGTGGGCCGCCTGCGGCAGGATGAAGCCTTTCTGCCGGCGACCATCAACCCCTGGGTGGGCGACGTCAATCAGCCCGCTCTCAGCCTGGATGGTCGGGTCGATACGCTCAATGGCCAGGTGCGTGCGCTGATCCAACCTGGGTTGGCGTTGAGTGTGGTGGCTGAACTGTATTATGACGATCGCGACAACCGCACCCCGCGCTCTGAGTTTACCCCGGTGCGCTCGGATCTGGCGGTAGCCCCCACACAGTTCAATCGGCCCTACAGTTTTGAGCGTGCCGGCGGCAAGCTGCGCGCCGATCTCAAGACGGGGGATGGAACCACCGTCTCGGCGGGTTTATCCCGGGAAACCATGGAGCGCAGCTTTCAGGAAACGGAAAAAACCAGTACCACCGACTACTGGGGTGAAGTCCGCGCCGCCTTGACACAGACGCTCGATGTTCGGCTCAAGGGCGGGCAGGAGCGCCGGCGTTTTGTCGAGCACTATCGGCCTCTGGACGACCTCGTACCGGGGGAGAACCCCCTGTTGCGGCGCTATCATCTGGGCGAGCGCGATCGTGATCAGGTTCGCGCCAGTGTCAATTACTTACCACGGGACTGGATGACGCTCAGCGTTTCCCTGGATTACGCCAAGGACGATTATTTCAATACCCGGATTGGTTTGACGGAGGCGCGCGACCGGTCTCACAGCCTGGATGTATCGGTGCGGCCGACAGAGAATCTGTCACTCTATGCCTTCGCGACCCGTCAACGAATCGACTCGGATCAGGCCGGTAGCGATAACTTTTCCACGCCCGACTGGACCGGCCACCAACGAGATCAGTTGGATACCTTTGGGGTCGGCATTGAGCGCGAAGCGCTGCTTAATGGGCTGGATGTGGGCCTGGATTATGGTTACTCCTACGGACGAGGGGTGATTGAAATGGAGACTCGGGCCAATGCAGCGCCTTTTCCGGACCTTAAAACCCACCTGAGCCGGCTGGAGCTGTTCGCCCGATACCAGTGGTCCGAGCCACTCTCTCTGGGCCTGAGTTATGGGGTTGAGCGCTATCGGAGTGCCGACTTTTTCATCGACACGGTGGCGCCGGATACGGTGGCCAACCTGCTTGCCAGCGGCCAGCAAAGCCCTCGCTATTCGGTGCAGTTTGGGCAGGTCAGCCTGACATACCAGTTCTGGTAGTTCGGCCCCGACTTTGAGTCCAGTGCAGAGGGGCTTGTGTCGTCAGGGTCAATCCGTTAAGTTTGCGTGACTAACCTTGCGTTCAGAATGATAATAATGCTTAAGACTCTTCACAAAGCATGGTGGTTGTTTCTCGTTTTCGGCATTGGTACCCATGCCGGCTGGTGTGCAACTGGGGAAAACGCCCCGGCCGTGGAAGTCCGGTTCTGGGACAGCACCGAAGGGCGGCTCAGCTATGAGTACGAACTGCTTCAGCTAGCCCTGGAAAAAACTGCCGATGATTACCCCGCCTATGATCTGAATCGCCACGATGAGGATTTTGGCTCCCTGCGCGGGCGTCGCGCACTTGCCGCGGGGTACCCGATCAATGTCTACGCGGCACCAGCGCGGGATAAAGAGGGGCCGCTGGAAGCGCAGATCATCTCCATCCCGATCCCGATTCTGGGCGGCCTGATGGGCTACCGGCAATTGATCGTCCGCGAGGACAGCTTGCCAACCATGGCCGAGGTGACCTCGGAGGATCAACTGAAGCGATTGACGGTAGGGCAGGGACAGCGCTGGCCGGACGTGGCCATTTTCCGTCTCAATGGCTATCCGGTAAACGACACCGGCCGCTACAGCAATCTGTTCACCATGCTGGAGCAACGCCGCTTTGACTACCTGTCTCTGGGCATCATCGAAGCGCGTCGGGAGTTGGCCAGTCACCAACCGGCGAACGGAGGCTTGGCGCTGGTGCCGGATCTGTACCTCTACTATCCCTTCCCGGTGGTGTTTCATGTCAGCGCCAAAGCGGGTCCCCTGGCCGCTCGCCTGGAGCAGGGGCTGATGCGGGCATTGCAGGATGGTTCCATGGAAGCACTGTTCCAGCGTCATTTCGCCGAGGAGCTGGCGGCCATACATGGTGAGAACCGGAGGCTGATTGTGCTTGAGGCGCCACTTCCCGAACTTGACTGGATACCCCAGTACCAGTTGCCGCCGCTCATGCGGCTCAGAACCTCTGCCCAGTGACGGCCTCCTTTTTGGGGTTTTTGACGAACGAAAAACGGGCTATTATGCCCCGGCCTATGGTGCTTATAGAAAACAACCATAAGCGATCCCCTTGTAAAACCAGACGACCGGTCATATATTGATGGGCATGAGCAAGCGCGAGTTAAAAAAAGACCTCTTACTGGAAGCTGGCCTGGGTGTCATGGCGACCCACGGTTACAACGGTACCAGTATCAAGGACATTGTCGACGCCGCCGAGGTGCCGAAAGGGTCTTTTTATACCTACTTCAAAAGCAAGGAGGATTTTGCACTGGAAGCACTGGAGCGGGCCACCGAGGCGCGCAACCAGGAGAGCCGGGCGCTGCTGGAGGATACCAGTCTGCCGCCGCTGGAGCGTCTGACCCGGTATTTCCGGGACTACACCGGCGCCTGCGATAGCGGGGTCACCGGCGGCTGCTTTATCGGCAACATGTGCCAGGAGATGTCGGACTCCAGCGAGGTCATTCGCCTGAAGGTGCGCCAGCTACTGCGCAATAACACCGAGGCGATCGAAGCGGTGCTGGAAGAGGCCCGCCGGCAGGGTAGCCTTAGCAGCCCGCAGCCCTCATCGGTGCTGGCGGAGTATCTGTTCAATGCCTGGGAGGGCACGGTCATGCGGATGAAGGCCGCCAAATGCCGCGAGCCGCTGGATGCCTTTCTCGCGCTCTTGCCTATCGTCGTCGGACAAGTAAACGCCAACTGACGTGCTGGCCGACCAGAACTCGTCTCTATACCCACAATAATACCCTCTACAGCGCTTCATAAAATGGTCTCCGTCGGTGGCGGGGCTGATAAGTGCTGCGAGGTGTAAGAGTGTGCTTTTGAAGACGACTGGTCATCTATAGTTGATTGGAATCTGAACTTGGGGGAATAAGGTAATGAATTCGGAGCAATCTCGAACAAAAAAAGAACGAACAGAAAAAAGACGACCGGTCACTTTATTCGGGGCGGCAACGCTCTGGATGGTGGTATCACTGTTGATGATGGCGGAGCCCGCTGGCGCGCAGACGCTAGAGACTGAGGCCGTCCCGAGCACTCGCGCCCAAGAACCGTTGCAGGTGGCCTGGCTGATTGAGGATCAAAAACGACCTGCGGCGCCGATTCGATCGCTGCCCTATACGGAGCCGGAGCGTTCGAGCTGGGCGCTGGCCATTGATAATGATTACCTCGCTCTGGGGGGCAAGGATCAGGATTACACCTATGGTTTTAATTTCACCTATACCGGCCGGTCCGCGAAAGACGGTTGGCTCTCTCTGGACGCGCCGCTCGGTTGGCTGGATTCGGCGTTGGGCTTTGAGCATCTCTCCCCCGTGGGGGTCAGCAAGCACAGCCGCGAAGCGGGGCTGTTCGGGTTTACCCCCAGCGAGATCGAGGTGGTCCAACCGCAGTATGGCGATCGCCCCTATGCCGGTCTGGTATACCTGGCGAACTCCCGAGAGCGGCTGGATATCCGCAATCGGGTGGCGTGGAAAAGCACCTTGACCGTGGGAGTTCTCGGGCTGGATCTGGTAGGGGATGTGCAGAATGAATCCCATGCGATTCTCGGCAGTACGCCGGCCCGGGGCTGGGACAATCAGATCAGCGACGGCGGCGAACTGACGGCCCGCTATACCGTGGCGCGGCAACACCATGTCGCCACGCTGTTCGACAACCTGGAAATCAAAAGCACCGTTCAGGGGTCCGTGGGCTACCTCACCGAGGCGAGCTGGAGTTTGTCGGTTCGTGGCGGCGACTATCACACCGCCTGGTCGTCATTTAACCCGGAATTGGTGAGTTATGGCGAGAAATCCTCCTACACCAACAGCGGTATTTCGGTCGATGAGCATTACTTCTGGGGCGGAGTGTCGGTTAAAGCCCGTGCCTACAACGCGTTTCTGCAGGGGCAGTTTCGCGACAGTGAAGTCACCTTTGAGCGGAGTGAACTGCGCTCAGTCATGCTCGAAGCCTGGCTGGGCTATACCGTGGCCTTCGCGGAGGGGTATCGCATCAGTTACGTCGTGCGCGGCCACAGCTCGGAGATCAAACAGGGCCCCGGGGACCGCAATCTGTTGTGGGGTGGCCTGATTCTGGCCCGCACCTTTCGCTGATGATGCCCGTGCAGATGCCGCCGGGATATGTAAAGATGAGGGACACACCGCGACATTAGGTAAAAGGAGCGAGCGATGTATCGACTGATGTTTACCGGCGACCTGGTCACAGGCTTTCAGCGCCAGGAAGTGATCGGCAACCTGGCCAAGCGACTGGAGATGTCCCCGGATAAAGTGCGCGAAACCTTCTTTACCGGTTCGCCGGTCGAGTTCAAAACCGTCGATGACAAAAAAGCCGCCGACCACTGGCGCCGGGATTTCGCGGATGACGGCGCACTGCTGATCGTGCTGCCCGGTGATGAAGACACCCCCGGCGGCTCCCGCTACGCCGGCGCCGACCCCGCCAACACCAACATCGAAGAGCCCACCATTGCCTCAACCACCGCCCGGCTCGATGCCGTGCGCCGGCGCAATGTCGCCTTTATGAAGCTCGGAGGCATTGCCGGCCTGATTGCCCTGGTGATCATCGTGCTCGCGTGGTTGTTTGGCTAAAGGTAAAAAGTTGTTATAAAAGCGTAACCTAGTGTCACCCGGCGGGCGGTGCCTGCCTGATTGCGCTATCATGGAGGAACAATAAATCCAATGGATGAGGAGAGAAAACCCGTGAGAATCAACCTACCTTTTGTATTGACCGCTGTGTTGCTTTTGGCGGCTTGTGGCGGCTCAGAGAATAATGTTCAAAACGCCGTTGACGACTTCAACCAGGAAAAAGAGGATAACGAGCCGGAAATCCCGCCCATTGACTGCAGTGGCCAGCCAGATTTGAGCGATGCGGTCATCACCGGCCTTGAGATGACGTACATTCAGCAGAATGTACTTCCGGCCACCGATGATGCACCGGAGCGCCACTTGATAAGTATTTACATCGGTGTCGAATTCAATGAGCCGGACGACTCCCAGGCATCTCGTGCCAGAGGGTTCTGGCCAGAGTTCTCGCTGTTTCAGCGCGCCCGTGCCACCTCTTGTGAACCTCCGGAGCTTGGCGAGCGAGCCGTGCGGCTGGAGTTGACCAGCGATAGCGATTTCAACGCAGATTATCCGGCGGGTACGGTGCTCAATGATCTTCTGATTGATCCACCCAACATCGGTCCGGACGGTAGAGCGATCAACTCTGGGCTCAGCGGATTGTGGAACATCGTGCTTCTCGAACTGCCCACCGAAGAACTGGTGCATCGGTTTACCGTCACCGTGGAGTTGGATAGCGGCGCCCTCCATGAAATCACGCTTGATCCGTTGTACTTCCCGGCCAATTTACCCGCTGAGGACAATTTCCCGGATGATCCCGTTGCGCCTCCCGGTTTTTCCACCAGTTATCTCAACGATACGGGTATTGAAACCTGTGGTGACAATGAACTCTTTGACTACGAGTGTCCCGTGGCCGGATTTCCGCTTCAGGATGGCGAGGTGGGGCGAGATCGCCTGAACGACACGGATAATCAGGAAGAAGCCGATGATGAACCGCAAAAGTACGATTTCACGAAAATCGATAGCGAGGGCAACGAGCTGCCGGATGATGCCACAGAATGGTTCTGTACACGCGATAACGTGACCGGCCTTCTGTGGGAGGTCAAAACCGAGACCGGGCTGCACGGGGCCAACAACCTCTACAGCTGGTACAGTCCGGACGATACGGTGAACGGGGGCGTTGTCGGAGTGCCCGATGGGGGGCACTGTGAAGGCTCGGCATGTGATACTCATGCCTTTCTGGAAGCGTTGAACGAGAAAACTCTGTGTGGGCGGGACGACTGGCGTCTTCCCGATTGGGGCGACTGGTTTTCCGTCACCAGTTTTGATCCTTTGCCGGGTGATGATCTCGAGACATTTAAATACAGAGAGGTAGAGCATGTAGAGCCCGCAGGTTGGTGGACCGCTAATACAGTGGCGAATTCCGATGAACATGTCTGGGGCTTGTCGGCCGTTCATCACGGGGGTGATAAGACAATGTATCCTTTGCGGGCGGATGAAACTTTGCGGGCGCATGCCGTCAGTGGTCATCGCGGTCCGGAGCCTCTGGATGTACTGGATCGCGATCACTGTCGCCACACGGCAATGAACCCGACCACCCCAACCAGCGCGTTTGATATTATCGAGGGCGGGACGGTTGTCCACCACACCACCACGAATCTGCAGTGGCAGCGCTGTTCCGTGGGCCAACATTGGGATGGTAGCCAGTGCAGCGATTCGGCGGAGGTGTTTACCTGGCAGCAGGCATTGAATCAGATTCATGACCACGACGGTTGGCGCCTGCCCAACATCATCGAACTGTTAAGCCTTTATGAGAGTTGCGGTTCCGAACCCGCGATCAATCCAGAAGTGTTTCCCGCCACGCCGGGCAGGAGCCTGCAGGGAGCGTTGCGGCGCTGGGGGGAGGTCCGGTACTGGAGTGCCAGTCAGTCGGGCCTACTCCTGTTCAGCGGTTACGAGAGTGAGGACGCGCTTGGGGTCAACTTCGGAGCAAGTGGGTTATACTCCGAGCAACCCATACGGATGGATAAGGCCGGCGACCTCGGCTTTGTCCGTCTGGTTCGGGATGTGGAGCCCTAGCCACCGATGCCATCAACCCATTCACCCATTTGCGTTTTCCGCACCCGGGGCCTCACCCGGGTGTTTCGCATGGGCGAGGTGGAAATTCACGCGCTGCGCGGCGTGGATATGGAGCTGTACGCCGGGGAGTTTGTGGTGTTGCTCGGGGCCTCGGGCAGTGGCAAGTCCACCTTGCTCAATATTCTCGGCGGGCTGGACAGCGGTACCGAAGGGGAAGTGTGGTACCGGGATACCGACCTGAGTCATGCGACTGAGCGGGTGCTGACGGACTTTCGTCGTCACCATGTCGGGTTTGTTTTTCAATTCTACAATCTGATTCCCAGCCTGACCGCGCGGGAGAATGTCGCCATCGTTACCGACATTGCCCGCCATCCCATGGACCCGGCCGATGCCCTGGCGCTGGTGGGACTTGAAGAGCGCTTGGATCATTTCCCGGCTCAACTGTCCGGTGGTGAACAGCAACGGGTGGCCATTGCCCGGGCCATCGCCAAAAATCCCGAAGTGTTGTTGTGCGATGAACCCACCGGTGCACTGGATTCAAAAACCGGTATCAAGGTGCTGGAAGTGCTGCGCCGGATCAACCGGGAGTTGGGTACCACCACCGCGGTGATTACCCACAATGCAGTGATTGCGGATATGGCCGAGCGGATGATTCGCCTGAGCGACGGGCGGGTGAGCGAAGTCACGGAAAACCCGCACCCCGTTGATCCCGATCAGTTGCACTGGTAACCCGCCATGCGCGCTCTCAATACCAAACTGCTGCGCAACCTCTGGACCCTGAAAGGGCAGGGCCTTGCCATTGCGGTGGTGATTGCCACCGGCGTGGCCATGTTCGTGATGTCCTTTACCGCTCTGGATGCACTTCGCCTCAGCCAGCAGAGTGTGTATCAGAGCCAGCGCTTTTCCGAGGTGTTTGCCAATCTCAAGCGCGCGCCTGAATCCCTGGCCGATCGTCTGCGCGCCGTGCCCGGCGTGGCCACCCTGGAAACCCGCGTGCAGGCGCCGGTGAAACTGCAGGTGCCCGGGTTCGATCAGCCCGTTACCGGCCTCGCCCAATCCATTCCCGACGGGCGCCAGCCCCAGCTCAATCAGTTGCATCTGCGCACCGGCCAGTTGCCCGAAGCGAGCCGCAACGATCAGGTGTTGTTNAGCGAAGCCTTCGCCGAGGCGCATGAATTGCAGCCCGGTGATCGCCTGTCGGTGGTGATCAATGGTCGCTACCAGACGCTGTGGATCAGCGGCATTGCCCTCTCGCCGGAGTACATCTATCAGATTCGCCCGGGGGATCTGTTTCCGGATTTTTCCCGCTACGCCATTCTCTGGATGAATCGCGATGCCCTGGAATCCGCCTTTGATATGGAAGGGGCCTTCAACAACGTTACGCTGACGCTATACGCGGGGGCCAACCCGCAGACCACCATCGACCATCTGGATGGTTTGCTTGAGCCCTGGGGCGGGCTCGGCGCCTATGGTCGCGACGATCAACTGTCACACCGTTTTATTGAACAGGAGCTGGAACAGATTGCCGCCATGGCGGTGTTTCTGCCGTTGATTTTTATTGGCGTGTCCGCGTTTTTGTTGAACGTGGTGGCGGCCCGATTGATCCGCACCCAGCGCGAGCAGATCGCGGTGCTGAAAGCCTTCGGCTACGACAGCCTGACCGTGGCCGGACACTACCTTATGTTGGTGCTGGTGATTGTTCTGATCGGTTCAATTCTCGGGGTATTGTTGGGCACCTGGCTGGCCAGTGCCCTGGCCGGTCTGTATCAGGACTTTTTCCGCTTCCCTTGGCTGGAGTTCCGGCTGCGGGCCTCGGTGGCGCTGACCGCTATTGTTATCGCCGGCGGCGCGACGGCACTGGGTACCTTGACTGCGGTGTACCGGGCGTTTCGATTACCTCCGGCGGAAGCCATGCGCCCGGAACCGCCCACCCATTTTCGTCGCACCCTGATCGAGCGGTTGGGCATTCGNGGCCTNAGTCAGCCGACCCGAATCATCCTGCGCAACCTGGAACGACAACCGGTCAAGGCGGGGCTGTCGATTCTGGGTATCAGCCTGGCGGTGGGCATGATGATGCTGACCGGGTTTCAGAAGGGCTCCATCGATTACATGATGGATGTGCAGTTTCGCCTTGCCCAGCAACAGGATATGACCGTCAGTTTTATTGAACCCACCCAGCGCGGTGCTCTACACGAGCTGGCTGCGCTCCCCGGTGTTCGTTACGTCGAGGGTTTTCGCAGCGCCTCGGCGATTCTGCACTACGGACATCGTTCTTATCGGGGTGGGGTCCAGGGTTTTTCCGAGCCCCGGCATCTGGTGCAGGTGCTCGATGATCAATTGCAGCCCATCGCCATTCCCTACGAAGGGGTGTTGCTCACCGACCATCTGGCGACCATGCTCGGTATTGGAGTGGGGGACACCCTGCAGGTCAAGGTGCAGGAAGGGCGGCAGCCGGAGCTTGCCATTCCCGTGGCCGGTTTGGTCACCGAATTTATCGGCGTGGGCGCCTATCTGCGGCAGGACACCCTGGCCCGACTGCTGGGTGAGGGCGATACGGTGAGCGGCGCTTTTTTGGGGGTGGACCCGGAGCTGGTGGACGAGGTCAATCGCCGCCTGGAGGCCATGCCCCGGGTGGCGGGAGTGAACCAGCGGGACACCACCATCCGCGCGTTCGACGATATGATGGCGGACAGTATGCTGGTGTTCACCTTTTTCAGTGTGTTTATGGCCGGATCGATTGCCTTTGCCGTGGTGTACAACAACGCACGCATCGCCTTTGCCGAGCGCAGCCGGGAGTTGGCGACCTTGCGGGTATTGGGTTTTACCCGGGCGGAAATTGCTTTTATTTTGTTGGGTGAGCTGTTGTTGCTGACCGTGCTGGCCATGCCGCTCGGCTTCCTGCTGGGGGCCGGTCTGTGTCAGCTGCTCACCCTGGGCATGCAGACCGATCTTTACCGGGTGCCGCTGGTGCTGACCGCGGACACCTATGCCAGCGCGGCCCTGGTGGTGCTGGTCGCGACCCTCTTGTCCGCCTTGATGATGGGGCGGGCACTGGTCAAACTGGATATGGTGTCGGCCCTGAAGTCGGCGGAGTAAGTAAACCTTCTGGCGCCGGAGCGAACCTCCTGGCTCAAGACAGTCCAAGGACTTATGGCTATGAAACGCCCGAACCGTCGTACCCTGATTTTTGCCGCCATCACCTTGCTGGTGATTGTGGTGATGATCATCAGCTTTCGCGATCCGCCCGCGCTGGTGGACTCGGCGCAGGTGATTCGTGGTCCCTTCCGAATTACTGTCGAGGAGGAGGGGCGCACCCGCCTGCCGGATCGCTTCGAGGTCTCGGCGCCGGTGGCGGGTTACCTCAATCGAGTACTGCTTGAGCCCGGCGATAAGGTGGCTCAGGGCGATACTTTATTCACTCTGAACCCGGCGCCGGCCGATGCCCTGGATGCCCGCACCGGCGCCCAGGCCCAAGCGGCTCTGGCGCGGGCCAAGTCGGCTTTGGCCGCCGCAGAATCCGCCGTTGAAGTCCAGCGCGCCCAGGCCGAACTGGCGGACCGGGAGCTGGTGCGGGTACAGCGGCTGGTGGATCAGGGCCATCTGTCCCGGGAAGCATTGGACCGGGCGCTGGCGGAAGCACGCAGTGCCAGTGCGCGTTTGCGCACGGCACAGTTTCAGGTGGATGTGGCGCGGCACGAGCGGGAAAACGCCGAGGCGGCGTTGACCATTGCGGGTGGCGAAGTCCGTTCGGAGCCGCTCAAGGTCACCGCACCTACGGAGGGTGTCGTGCTCACCCGCGAGCGACAGAGTGCCGGGCGGGTTCAACCGGGTGAACCGATACTGACCCTGGGTGATTTGAGCAGCCTGCAAGTGGAAGTGGATCTGCTCTCACCGGACGCCGTGCGTCTGAGCCCGGGAATGCGTGTGGAATTGGAGCGCTGGGGCGGCGACGAGGTGTTGCCGGGACGGGTGCGCCGGATCGAACCGGCGGGCTTTACGCACATTTCCGCGCTGGGAGTGGAAGAGCAGCGCGTCTGGGTCATTGTCGATTTTGATGCGCAGCGCGAACGCTGGAAAGACCTGGGTGACGGTTACCGGGTGGAGGCGCGTTTTATTCTCTGGGAAGGTGACGATGTCTTGCAGGTGCCGGCCAGCGCCCTGTTCCGGGAAGAGGAACGCTGGGCGGTGTATGTGATTGAGGACGGCGAGGCCGTGCGCCGAACCGTGACGCCGGGACGGCGCAGTGGATTGTTGACCGAAATCCAGGACGGACTCGAGCCGGGCGAGCGGGTGATCCTCCATCCCGGCCAGGATATCGAACCGGGCCGGCGCGTAGAGGCTCGCTGAGGGTTCAACGCTACCGCGATTGCCAGATGATTTTCTGGTGCTCCGCCGGAATCATCGCCGCCGGATGTCTGGGAACCACTCGGGCGGTGAAGTCGCCATCCGGGCGCGCGCTGTCCAGCTGCCCTTCATACCGGTAACTGTGAGTGGCGCTCTGCAAGGTACTCGCCGGTGTCAGTGCCAGGGTGATGGCGCTCTCCGCGTCGGTGGGGTCGGCGATCAACTCTACGGTCAGATGCTCTGGGTTCAATCCGCCGAGTTGTACATTCAGCCCGACCCGACGATGCCCATCCCGCTCATCGAACTGCAGCTCACCCAAGTGGATTTCGTGCCAATGTTGGGACAGGCCTGAATGCCATTGAAACAGTTCGGCCGCAAGGGCGCCTTTTTCCTTTGTGCGGTTCGCCAGTAGTTGGGCGGCCGGGAGATAGTAGCCTTCAATGTATTCCTGAAGCATCCGGTTGCAACTGAAAGACGCGGTCAGTTGGGCCATGCTGTGCCGTACTCGTTCCAACCAGTCNGTGGGTATATCGGCGTCGTCTCGATGATAAAAACAGGGCGCGATATCCTGCTCCAGGAGTTCATACAGCGCCGTGGNATCGTCATCGTCCTGCTCCTCGCCGTGGACGTCACCGTCTCCCAGNGCCCAACCCACTTCCGCGTGCCAGGCCTCGGCCCACCAGCCGTCNAGGCTGGACAGGTTCAGGCCACCGTTGACCAGCACTTTCATGCCGCTGGTGCCGCAGGCCTCCCAGGGGCGGCGCGGTGTGTTCAGCCAGACATCGACGCCCTGCACCAGATGTTGTGCCAGCTCGATATCGTAGTCCTCCAGAAAAACCACCCGGTCTTTGACGTCGGCGCGGCGGGCAAACCGGTACCAGGCCTGTAACGCATTCTTTCCCCACTGGTCCGCGGGATGGGCCTTNCCNGCCACAATNAGTTGNACCGGGTGCTGNGGGTGGTTGAGCAGGGCGGCGAGTCGATCCGGGTTGTGCAGCAACAGGTTGGGTCGTTTGTACTCGGCAAACCGTCGGGCGAAGCCCAGGGTAAGGACATTCGGGTCCAGCGGTTGTTCGCTGAATACCGCACACTGACCGGGGTCGCTTTCGCGGCGCCACTGATGGCCCAGACGTCGGCGTACGTAGTCCACCAGTTGTGCCCGGCCCTGACCCTTCATCTGCCAGAGGCGGTGATTGTCCAGTTGCTCAATGGTGTCGGTGGGCATGCGCTCCAGGTCCTGACGCCAGCGGTCCGGACCGAACAGTTGACGCCACTCGTTATCGGCCCGGGATGAATCCCAGGTGGGCACATGGACGCCATTGGTGACNTGNCCNATGGGCACTTCGCGCTCNGGCCAGCGNGGGAAAAGNGGNTGAAAAATGGTTCGGCTGACGGCGCCATGCAAGGCGCTGACGCCGTTGGCAAAAGCGCAGGTGCGCATGGCCAGCCAGGCCATATTGAACCACNCTGTCGAGTCCTCTGGATTGGCTTTGCCCAGTGCCAATAACCGTTCCGCNGGGACGCCGAGTTGTTGGGAGAATTCGTCAATATAGCGACGCAAGACTTCGATGGGATAGCGATCGAAACCGGCTGCCACTGGCGTGTGAGTGGTGAAAATATTTCCCGCACGGGTGGCCCAGAGNGCTTCATCAAAGGAGACTTTGTGTCGCTCGCAATAGGTGCGCATGCGCTCCAGTGTGGCGAATGCCGCATGTCCNTCGTTCAGNTGACAGACGTAGTCTCCACAACCGAGGGTGTCCAGCAANCGCCAGCCGCAAATGCCCAGAGCAATTTCCTGCACCAGACGCAGCTCNCGGTTGCCGCCGTAGAGTTGACTGGTGATGCCCCGGTCGCCCGCCTGGTTGCGCGGATCATTNCTGTCGAGCAGATACAGGGTGATGCGCCCGACCGTGACCTGCCAGACCCGAAAACGCACCCGCCGACANANAAATTCGGTATCAATATGCAGCCAGCTGCCGTCTTTCGCCTGAGCCCGGCGCAGGGGCAGGCTGCCNGGGTCGTTGTACAGATAGGTTTCCCGNTGCCAGCCGGTGTCATCCAGGCTCTGGTGGAAATAGCCCTGCTGATACAGCANNCCCACGGCGACCACCGGTACNCCCAGATCGCTGGCGGTTTTCAGGTANTCCCCGGCGAGCATGCCCAGNCCCCCGGCATACAGCGGNAGGGCATCGCAGAGGCCGTACTCCATACTGAGATAGGCAATGCCTTTGAGCGCCGAGTTGGCGTAGTGCTGTTGATACCAGCTGGTGTCGGTGAGGTAGGCATCCCTCGCCNGGGTCAGAGTGTTCAGNGCGGCGAGGAAGTTTTTGTCCCGGGCNATTTTCTGNAGTTGTTCGTCGCTGGTCAGTTGCANNACNTCCACCGGGTTTTGGGTGTGTTCCCACACCTNCGGGTTCAGTTGTTGCCAGAGCTGGTCGCCATCGTGATTCCAGCTCCAATACAGNTCCANGGACAGCTCNCGNANAATGGCGAGGGCTTCCGGTAACGGGCGAGAGGATAGGGCCATGTCAGTGTCCGCGCAGGTGTCGGGTCAGAAACTTTTCCAACTCGACGATCAATAGAATCGGACTGGTCGACAGCACCAGTACCAGCCAATGACTCACACTCAANGCGCCGACATCAAAAATNCGNTGACTGATCGGCCAATAGGTAAACACCCCCTGAAACAANAGNACCANNGCAATGGCCACCAGTGNCGGGCGTAACCCCTGCCANTAGCGNCGGTGCCACAGGGANTCGTTCAGGGTACGCGCACTCAGTAAATANAATATTTCAAACAGNACCAGNGCATTGACCGCAACGGAGCGNGCCAGAGCCNNGTCNCCCGANNNCGACATCTGCCACTCAAACAGGGTGAANACCGTGAGNGCNCCNAGACCNCCGACCANCAGNATCCGGTAGAGCAGCGTGCCGGTNATCANGCCCTGNTNNCGGGGGCGGGGCGGNCGCTGCATGATGTNGGCTTCGCTCTGCTCNAANGCCATGGCCAGNGCGAGAGTGACNGCNGTGACCATNTTGACCCANAGAATCTGNACCGGTGTNATCGGCANNAGCCAACCGAACANAATGGCNAGCACGATGACGACGGCCTGGGCCAGATTGGTGGGCAGGATGAACGCAATGGCCTTCACAATATTGTCGTACACAGTGCGCCCTTCTGCTACGGCATGCGTAATGNTGGCAAAGTTGTCATCGGTCAGTACGAAGTCGGCGGCCTCCTTGGCGGCATCGGTGCCTTTCTGGCCCATGGCGATGCCAATGTCNGANGANCGCAGGGCNGGGGCGTCGTTGACGCCGTCGCCGGTCATGGCCACGGTATGCCCCCGGGCTTGCAGTGATTCCACCAGTTGCAGTTTGTTGGCCGGACTGGTGCGNGCGAACAGATCGACCTGATCGACCACAGCGATGCGCTCGGCGTCATTCATCCGGTCGAGCTCCGCACCGCTGACCACCCTCTCGCTGTTCAGGCCCAGCTCGCGGCCGATGGCGGCGGCGGTTACCGGATTGTCGCCGGTAATCATCAGAACCCGAATACCGGCTGCGTGACACTGGGCGATTGCCTCGACAGCTTCGGGGCGGGGCGGATCGCTGATGCCGACCAGCGCCACCATGACCAGACCGCTTTCCATATGGTGGTGATGCAGCTCGGTCTGTTCGCTGTCCATCGGTTTGCGAGCCAGAGCCATGACCCGCATCCCTTTCGAGGCGAGCTGCTCCATCTGGCGGTGCCAGTAATTCCGGTCCAGTGGTTCCGGGCCATTCGGACCGAGCTGCTCGCGGCACAGCTCCAACAGCCGATCGGGCGCGCCCTTGATCGCCATTTCCCGGTCGCCGTCGGGGTGGTCATGCAACACGGCCATATAGCGTTTTTCGGTTTCGAACGGGAGACTGTCAATGCGCGGCCATTTGCGTCGACACTGATTGGCCTCCAACCCGTGTTTCATTGCCAATACCAGCAGAGCACCCTCGGTGGGGTCGCCGTGCAACTGCCACTCGCCCTGCTCCTCGGTCAGGTTGGCATCGTTGCACAACAGGGCGATGCGGGAGGCGGTGGNNACGGAGTCANTGCCGGNNCTGTCGCCCGAGGAGTGAGNNTCCGCCTTGATATCGCCTTCCGGCGTGTAGCCCTCNCCGCTNACCGTGTACCGGTGGGTGCTGGTGACCAGCGCACGCGCGGTCATGGCATTGGCGGTGAGNGTGCCGGTTTTATCCGAACAGATCACGTCCACCGAACCGAGCACTTCCACCGCGGGCAGGCGCCGCATCAGTGAGCGTTTGCGGGCCATGCGCTCCACNCCGAGCGCGAGGGTGATGGTGACCACGGCGGGNAGGCCTTCGGGAATNGCCGCAACGGCAATACCGATCGCGCCCTGAAACANCGTGGCCAGGCTCTGGTTATGCAGCAGCGCACCCAGNACAACGGTGGCGNCGGTGATCAACAGAATGNCCAGGGTCAATTGCCCGGCGAAGCGTTGCANNTGNCGCTGNANCGGCGTNGNNCTCANGGNNACNCCCTGNACCATCCGGTTGATGGTGCCAATCTCGGTGTGTGAGCCGGTCTGAGTGACCACACCGCGTCCGCTGCCGTAGGTGATCAGAGTGCCCATATAGGCCATATTGAGCCGTTCCGCCAGGGGCGCNTCGGCGNTTACCGGTGCGGTGACTTTATCAACGGCCTGGGATTCNCCGGTGAGNANCGCTTCNTCACAGCGGATGCTTTTACTTTCCAGCANACGGATATCGGCGGGGACTTTGTCGCCGGCTTGCAGCAGTACCACATCACCCGGNACCAGTGCTTCGCTGTCNAGGGTGAGGGTCGCCCCGTCNCGCAGCACCAGGCACTGGCTTCGGCTCATGGACAGNATNGCGCGCAGGGCNTGNTCGGCTTTGCCCTCCTGCACAAAACCGATGGTGGCATTGATCAATACCACCCCGGTAATNACGCCNGCATCCACCCAATGACCGAGAAACAGACTGATCAACCCGCTGACCAGCAGAACGTAAATGAAGAGATTGTGAAATTGCCGNAGCCAGCGCTTCCAGCCCGGTGTCGGCGGTTGGGTGGGCAGGGCGTTCGGCCCCCACTGNGNCAGTCGNTNTNNNGCATNANCNGNGCTCANTCCGTTNGNGGTGCTGTCNAGNNGTCTCCAGNGTCTGTTNGGCGNTGAGNGCGTGNACNGGCTCTTCCAANTNNGAGNNAGTNGNGGAGGGCGNTGNNNNGTNGNGGGTNTCCATGGCNGTCATNNACGGTGACTCGATCAAGTGCATCAGGGNCCGGTCNTGCTGTTCGAATCCGGTGAGNTTCTTCAGGGTGGTGTCNGCAATGGCGGCNAGTGCCTCGCGGGTGAANAACGCNTGGTGTCCGGTGATCACNACNTTGGGGAATGTCAGCAGTCGGGCAAACACATCATCCTGCANCAGTTGGCTGGAGTGATCTTCAAAAAACAGATCGCTTTCCTCTTCATACACGTCCAGCCCCAGGTAACCCACCTGTCGGGATTTCAGNCCGGCAATNACNGCTTTGGTATCGAGCAGGCCGCCGCGACCGGTATTGATCAGCATCACNCCCGGTTTCATTTTTAGCAGGGCATCGGCGTTGATCAGGTGNTGGTTGTCCGGGGTCANCGGGCAGTGCAGGGANATGATGTCGGANTGCGNCCAGAGGNCGTCGAGTGCNACGTAATCCACGCCGGCGGTNTGCAGNGCNTCGTCGGGANANGGNTCGTAGGCGATCACCCGNCANCCCAGCCCGAGCATGATNCGCGCAAAGGTNGCGCCGATTTTACCGGTGCCGATCACNCCGACNGTTTTGCCGAACAGGTCGAAGCCGAGNAGGCCNTNNAGTGAGTAGTCGTTTTCATGAACGCGGTAGTGCGCCCGATGCAGTTGCCGGTTCAGCATCAGAATCAGGGCGAGNGTGTGTTCGGCAATGGCNTGGGGAGAATACTCCGGCACCCGGGNCAGGGTGATNCCCNGGGCNCGGGCGGCGTNCAGATCAANCTGNTTGTANCCNGCGCAGCGCATGGCAATGAGTTTTACGCCCTGCTTTGCCAGAATCTCCAACACGTCCGCGCCCAACTGGTCGTTGACGAAACANCAGACGGCGGTGCAGTCCTGGGCGAGAANCGCGCTGGNGGNGTTGAGCGCGGNTTCGTGAAANACCAGCTCGTGGCGCCCCTGATTGGCACTGGTCAGAAACGCNTTGTCGTAAGGTTTGCTGCTGAATACGGCAACTTTCATTGTNTCTCCGCTTGGGCAATATGTTGNCTGGCCCGGATGATGGAATCCGGNTTGAGGGAAATGGAATCNATGCCGCANTCCACCAGAAACGCGGCAAAATCGGGATGGTCGGACGGNGCCTGNCCGCAGATGCCNACCTTGCGATGGTGTTCGTGAGCNACCCGAATGACCTGGGCGATCAGTCGTTTGACGGCCTCGTCCCGGGCATCGAACAGCGGNCGCAGGGCTTGTGAATCCCGNTCGATGCCGAGCACCANNTGGGTCAGATCGTTGCTGCCGATAGAGAAGCCGTCGAACCGCTGGGCAAACTGCTCGGCNAGNATGACGTTNGAGGGAATCTCACACATCACGTAAANCTGAAGGCCGTTCTCGCCGCGTTTGAGCCCGGCGTCGGCCATCACCGCCAGCACCTGATCCGCCTCGGCCGGNGTGCGGCAGAAGGGAATCATGGCGATGATATTGTCAAAGCCCATGACCTCCCGGGCGCGNTTCAATGCCTGGCACTCAAGCTGAAAGGCTTCCCGGTAGCGNTCGTGATAGTAGCGCGAGGCNCCGCGCAACCCGAGCATGGGGTTGTCCTCTTCCAGTTCGAAGTCTTCACCACCAATCAGCCCCCGGTATTCGTTCGACTTGAGNTCTGANAAACGCACGATGGCCGGGTGGGGGTAACAGGANGCGGCAATTTTGCCAATGCCGGTGGCCANNTGATCGACAAANTACTCNCTCGGGGTGGCGTAGCGCTGAGTCAAGGCGGCGATGGTGTCCAGGGTTTCAATCGGGGTGACCCGCTCCGGGTGCAAAAGGGCCATGGGGTGAACACCAATCTGGCTGGANATGATGAACTCGATCCGGGCCAGGCCGATNCCCCGGGTCGGCAGCTGCCNCCAGTACAGCGCGCCGTCGGGCATGGCGACATTGATCATCAGGTCGGTGCGGGTGGGAACCACTTCGTCCACCCGAATCTGCTTTACCTCAAAGGCCAGCTTACCTTCGTACACCTTGCCCTGGGCGCCTTGNGAACAGTCCAACGTGACCTCCGCTCCTTCGGTCAGACGCTCCGTGGCGTTNCCGGTACCGACGATGGCGGGCACCTTCAGCTCCCGNCTGACAATGGCGGCATGACTGGTGGCACCGCCGCTGTTGGTNATGACNCCCGCNGCGCGGCGCATGATCGGTACCCAGTCCGGGTCGGTCCGGTCGGTGACCAGAATGGCGCCTTTCGGGAANNGNTCNCTCTGNTCGTGTCGGTCCAGCTTGCANACCGGGCCGGCGGCGATGGCGCTGCCGACNCTNGCGCCTTCCNCCAGCACAGNGCCNTGNTCCTTCAGTTTNTANCTGGAGAAGACNGCGCGGTCTTTTTGNGACTCGATGGTTTCCGGGCGCGCCTGGACAATATAAAGCTNNCCGGTNTCACCGTCCCGNGCCCATTCGATATCCATGGCGCGCTGGTAGTGCTGNTCGATCTGNATNCCCCAGCGNGCCAGGGTGAGAATGTCCTCATCGTTCANCACCAGNCGCTGGCGTTCNGATTCGGTGGTGGCAACCGTGCGCGTGGTTTTNCCGGNTTCGNCGGCCGAGTCGGCATAGAGCATCTTCTCCGCTTTNCTGCCGCAGGTGCGCTCTATGATGGGCTGAAATTCACGTTCCAGCAGCGGCTTGTACACCATAAACCGGTCCGGGTTGACGCTGCCCTTGACCACCGACTCCCCCAGNCCCCAGGCGCCGTTGATCAGCACCACGTCGGGGAAGCCGCTNTCGGTNTCCAGGGTAAACAGNACGCCGGCGCAGCCGAGGTCCGAGCGCACCATCTGNTGCACACCCACCGAAAGCGCCACNTGCTCGTGNGCAAAGCCGTGCTGCTCCCGATAGGCGATGGCGCGGTCGGTGTACAGGGAGGCCAGACAGGCCCGGCTGCTTTCCANTAACCCATCCAGCCCCCGGACGTTGAGAAANCTTTCNTGCTGACCGGCGAAACTGGCNTCCGGCAGGTCCTCNGCCGTNGCGGAGCTGCGCACGGCGACCGGGGCNTCGGGCTGTTGCAGTCGGTCGCANAGCNGNNGNTAGGCGTCCTCAATGGCANTTCGTTGCCCNNTGGTGAACTCNCCGCCGAGAATCAGTGCCCGAATGGCTGCCCCGGTATCGGCCAGACTTTGCTGCTCATGTTTCAGCNCCGCCAGTTGTTCGGCGATCCGCCCGGTCAGTTGGTTCGCCTCGATGAAATCCCGGTACACCTGGGCGGTAATGGCAAACCCCGGGGGAATGGGGACGCCGGCGGACTGAAGCGACCGGGTCATCTCGCCCAGGCTGGCGTTCTTGCCGCCAACCCGGCCAATGTCCTCCAGGGTAATCTGCTCAAACCATAGGATAGATTCTGTGTGNGGCATGGCTCACCTCCTGGCCTGGGGTGTTCCGGAAAGGTCTCTGTTAACAGTCTAGTCGCTGTGGGTGGGCTGGGCCTTGCGCCAGATCAGAAATCGGGCCGACAGGCGNTGNGGAGTTTGATATAGTTGTTGTGACTCTTAGTGGCCTGTCTGGCGGCCTGTCTNGCGGCCTGTCAGGATGCCTGGCCCGCCGGNCGCTCCGGCGCCACTCAACATGATAAAACCAGGGTATGACTGTTATGAAACCTGTTTTGATACTTGCTGCGGCGGTACTGNTGTCCGCCTGCCAGCAATCNCCCTACCAGAGCCAGAATGACGTGAAACCCACCGCNGACACGCTCAAGGCGGCCTATGCCGACGCCTTCAANGTGGGCGTGGCGATCAATNCGGGAATCGCNGCNGGCGATGNCCCCCAGTCCNNGGAGATCGTGTTGAACCACTTCAANACCGTNACNCTGGAAAACGCCATGAAGGCCGAGGAGATCAACCCGGAGCCCGGTGTGTACCGCTTTGGGCCCGCCGATGCGTTTGTTGAATTCGGGCGGGAAAACGACCTGTTTACCGTGGGNCACACCCTGGTCTGGCACAACCAGACACCGGCNTGGTTCTTTCACAATGAAGACGGCGANCCCAACACCNCCGAGNAGCAGAAAGAGCGNATGCGNCAGCACATCGAGGTGGTNGCCGGGCGTTATGCNGGCAAGGTGCACGCCTGGGATGTGGTCAATGAAGTNATTGCGGACGANGGCTCCTATCGTCCCACCACCTGGGTCAACAGTATTGGCAGTGGCGATGAGCTGGTGAAATTGGCCTTTCAGTACGCCAGTGAGTACGCACCGGATACCGAGCTNTATTACAACGANTTCAATGCCTGGCGTCCGGCCAAGCGCGACGGTATTGTGCGTATGGTAAAAATGTTGCAGGACGCCGGTATTCGCATTGACGGCGTCGGCATCCAGGCACACTGGGGCNTGAATTACCCGAAAATGGAATACATCGAGCAGGCCATTGATGCCTACGCCGAGCTGGGNGTGAAAGTGATGATTACCGAGATGGACATCGATGTGCTGCCGCTCACTCGTGAGGGCCAGATCATCGGTACCGGCATGCTTCATCCACAATATCAGAATGAAGANTTTGTGGAGTACCTGAACCCCTACGCGGACGGCNTGCCGGATGATGTACAGCAGCAACTGACCGAGCGTTGGCGGGAACTGTTCGAGCTGNTTTATCGCAAGCGGGATAAAATCGACCGGGTTACGCTCTGGGGNGTGACCGATGATATGTCCTGGAAAAACGGCTATCCCATCGAGAATCGCATCAANTACCCCTTGCTGTTCAACCGGGATTATTCGCCCAAGCCGGCGGTGGATNCGCTGCTGAGNGTGCCAACCAACGCCGAGTAGCACTCAGNNCGACGAGTACAAAAAAGCCCGCGCCAATAGCGCGGGCTTTTTTGTTGGCGCAAGGGTTTTACGCGCTCTGCTTGATGGCNATTTTCGCCACATGNTCNCCNTGNTAGCGGGCNATGGTCAGCTCNTTTTCGGNNGGTTGGCGGCTGCCATCGGCACCGGCCAGNGTGCTGGCGCCGTAGGGCGTGCCGCCGCNGACTTCGTCCATATTGGTCAGTGCGGGTACGGCATAAGGTACACCCACAATGATCATGCCGTGGTGCAACAGGGTGGTGTGGAACGAGGTGATGGTGGTTTCCTGACCGCCGTGCTGGCTGGCAGTGGAGGTAAATACACTGCCCACTTTTCCGACCAGTTTGCCTTGCGCCCAGAGTCCGCCGGTCTGATCCAGGAAGTTGCGCATCTGACCACACATGTTGCCAAAGCGCGTGGGGGTGCCGAAGATGATGGCATCGTACTGATCGAGCTCTTCCGGACTGGCCACTGGCGCATCCTGGTCGAGCTTGGCGCCGGCATTGCGGGCCACATCCTCAGGCATGGTTTCCGGCACACGTTTCAGGGTGACTTCCACACCATCCACCTGCCTGGCTCCCTCGGCGATGGCGTGAGCCAGGGTTTCGATGTGGCCATACATGCTGTAGTAAAGAACAAGAACCTTGGACATCAAACAGACTCCTTTTCGGGTAAGTTAAAGTGGTAGATACGACGCTAACAGGCGAGCGGATGGTTTGTCTTGTTGCGGGGCGGACGGCGCTTACCAATCTTTACGTAAGCCATGCGGGGACGCCGATAGGCCACTTTGGCGCCTGATGCTGCATCTTTGGGCGCTTTGCGCTAGTATCCGGATATGACCGACTTTCACGCTGCTCTGGACCAACAGGCGCTGCTGCAGTTCTTTGAGGCGCTCTGGCATCATGCTCGCGATCCCTTCTGGATTGCGAAGGTGCTTGATGACGACTTTGAAATCGTCAACGCCAATGAGGCGGCCCGAGCTCTGGAGCCCAGACAGGTGCCCGGCGCCCGATTCCGGGACTTGCTGGCCGGTTGGGAGGGCGCCGAGGAAATCATTGAAGGCTACCGGCGCTGTGTGGCCCTGGGCAGCACCGTGGTGACGGAGCAGAAGCCGGTGCTCGACGGCCGTCAGCGGTTGTTTGAGACCATTCTGGTTCCGATGCGCGATGATCGCGGGGTGGTGACCCATATCTGGGGCACGTCCAAGGAGCTTACCCGCTTTGTGGAAACCGAGCGTGAGCTCAAAGAACTGAATGAACAGCTGGAAGAGAAAATCGAGCGGCGCACCGCAGAGCTGCGACAGGCAATGCGGGAGTTGCAGGCGCTTTCACTCACCGACCCCCTGACCGGGCTGGCCAATCGCCGTCGCTTTGATGAGGTGGTGGTCAGCGAACTGGCGCGGATCAAGCGCACCGGCGGCGTGCTGTCGTTGTTGATGGTCGATATCGATCACTTCAAGGAGTACAACGATCGTTATGGTCATCTGGCGGGTGACAAATGCCTGGTGGCCGTGGCCGATGCCATCCGAAGTGCCAGTCACCGTACGATGGATCTGGGGGTTCGCTATGGGGGCGATGAGTTTCTGGTGTTGCTTCCCGAAACCGACAGTGCCGGCGCTCGACGTGTTGCGGAGCGTATTTTGGCGTCCATGCAGGCTTCGGGGATCCCGCACGAACACACCGCTACTGACGGGGTGGTGACACTGAGTGTCGGGGTGGTGACTTCGGACCTGATCAGTGTTGATACCCCGGACGATCTTATCGTGGCCGCCGACGACTGCCTGTACCGGGCCAAGGACCGGGGACGCAACCAGTGGGTCGCCAGTTCGTAGGCAGACCACTGGTGTGCCCGGGCACCGCCTTATTTGCGCTTGAAGATCAACAGCCCGACCGCAACCCCGAGCGCCAGGGTTGCACCGGTGACCGTCCAGGGGTGCGTCCGGGCGTAGTCACCAGCCTGATGCAGGTTTTCCTTGGTGTACTGCGCCAGGCGATTGCCTTTTTCGTCAACCACACCTTTGGCTTTGTGGACGCGCTCCTCCAGCGCCTGGCGGGCGCGGGCCAGTTCTTCCCCCTGCAGCGATGCGCTGTTCTTGAGCATGGCTTCCATATCACCCACAAATGACTTGAATTCATCGGTGAGTTCGGCCGAGCGTTCAGACAGGTGTTCCATCGCGCTGGGGTTGGATTTCTTCCGGGCCTGGCCCGGGATCAAGTCTCGAACTTGCATAACCTACTCCTTAGTAAAACGGTGAATACTCGTCAGCTAAAGGACTCTCGCAAGCCTTTTCGCAAACCAGTGTAGGCTTATGAGCGCCCAATTGAAACGCTTGGCGCTCACTTCATCGTACGGCGTCGGGGCCGGATTGGATGACCGCCTGAAAGCGTTTCAGGCGCAGGGCATTACCCAGCACAAACACGCTCGACAATGCCATGGCGCCCGCCGCGAACACCGGCGACAGCAGCAGACCGAAGGCCGGGTAGAGCAGACCGGCGGCCACCGGAATCAGCGCCGTGTTGTAGGCAAAAGCCCAGAACAGGTTCTGCTTGATGTTGCGCAGGGCGGCGCGGGAGACGGCGATGGCGTTGGCCGCTCCGACCAGATCGCCTTTGACCAGCACCACATCGGCGCTTTCGATGGCGACGTCGGTCCCCGTGCCCATGGCGATACCGATATCGGCTTGTGCGAGAGCGGGGGCGTCGTTGATGCCGTCGCCCACAAAGGCCACCTTCAGGCCCTCGTCCTGCAACTTTTTCAGCGCCTCGACCTTGCCGTCGGGCAGGACATCGGCCACCACTTCATCAATTTTGAGCTGATCGGCGATGGCCCGGGCGGTGTGCTGGTTGTCGCCGGTCATCATCACCACTTTGAAGCCTTCCCGGTGCAGAAAGTCGATGGCCGCCGGCGTTGTGTCTTTTACGGTGTCGGCTACGGCGAGCAGGGCGGCCGGCTTGCGGTCCACCAACAGATACAGCGGGGTTTTTCCGTCGCTGGCCAGGGTGTCGGCCTCGGCTTCAAACGGATTGTCGCCCTGGCTGTACTCCTGCAGAAGCCGCAGCGCGCCGATGGCGACCTCGCGCCCCTCGATGGTGGCCTTCACACCATAGCCGGTCAATGAGTCGAACCCGGTGGCCTCCGGAAGCGTCAGGTCTTCCTGCTCCGCCGCGTCGAGTATCGCCTCGGCGATGGGGTGTTCGGAGCGTTTTTCCAGTGCCGCGGCCCAGGTGAGCAACTGCGAGCGCTCGAAACCCTCGGCGGGAATCAGGTCGGTCAGTTCCGGTTGGCCCCGGGTCAGGGTGCCGGTTTTGTCAAAGGCAATGGCGTCCATATCCCGCAGTGCCTGCAGGGCTTCGCCGTGGCGAAACAGGATGCCCATTTCTGCCGCCCGGCCGGTGGCCACCATGATGGAGGTGGGCGTAGCCAGTCCCATGGCGCAAGGGCAGGCGATGATCAGCACCGCCACCGCGTTGACCAGCGCAAAGGTCAGGGCCGGTTCGGGGCCGAATATCAGCCAGACCACCAGGGTCACCAGGGCTGCGGCCATCACTGCGGGCACAAACCAGAGGGTGATTTTATTGACCAGGGTCTGGATCGGCAGCTTCGAGCCCTGGGCGCTTTCGACCATATGAATGATCTGGGCCAGCAGGGTGTCCTCCCCGGTTTTGGTGACCTTGAAGGAGAAACTGCCGGTTTTATTGAGGGTGCCGCCCACCACTGTATCCCCGGTGGACTTTTCCACGGGAATGGCTTCGCCGGTGAGCATGGATTCGTCCACATAGGAGTGACCGTCAACCAGCTCACCGTCGAGGGGAATTTTCTCACCGGGGCGGACCACAATGGTCTCCCCAAGCTGAATCTCTTCCGGCGCCACCTCGACCTCTTGCCCGTCGCGCAGCACCCGCGCGCTTTTGGCCTGCAGGCTCACCAGGCGGCTGATGGCCTGGTTGGTGCGGCCCTTGGCGCGGGCCTCCATAAACCGGCCGAGCAGAATCAGGGTGACGATGACCGCCGAGGCCTCGTAATAGACGTTGACCGCATTGTCAGGCAGTACCTCGGGCACAAAGGTGGCCACCACCGAGTAGCCCCAGGCAGCGGTGGTGCCCAGGGCCACCAGTGAATTCATATCCGGCGCCAGCCGTGCCAGAGCNGGCACACCNAGCCGGAAAAAGCGCAGGCCGGGNCCGAACAGNACCAGGGTGGCCANGGTGAACTGGATCANCCAGTTGGCCTGCTGACCGATNCTGTCGTTGATGGCGTGGTGNANNGCNGGAAAGAGGTGGCCGCCCATTTCCATCACAAACACCGGCAGCGTCANCGCNGCNGCAAACCACAGAGANCGNTTGAGACGNCGGGCNTCCTGNGCCCGCTCTTCCGCCAANTGATCGGTCTGGTCGGANCGTGCGGGNTCGGCCTGGTAGCCGGCCTGNCGTACGGCGTCGATCANCGTATCGGCCTTNGCGCTGCCCTTCACCTGAGCGGTTTCCGTGGCCAGGTTNACGTTGGCTTCGGTGACGCCTTCCACGGCATTGAGGGCTTTTTCAACNCGGCCGACGCAGGATGCACAGCTCATCCCGCTGATGTGCAGATCAATTTCATTCGAGGATGTCATANACGCCTCCGTANTAGGGAATAGGGCCACTCTAAACCTTCCAATCACTGGAAAGTCAAGGGGCGANTATTCGGTGNTATACTTTTTCTNGCTGTTCNTCCAAAAAGGATGGAGATCCTCCATGAGNCGTATTGTGCTGACGGTTTTGCTGGTGTGCATCAGTTGTGCGGCCAGCGGGACCACGTTGGTGGCGGCGGTAGCCGAAAAGGACTACCCGCCGTTNTATTATTTTGACGATCANNCCNGCCAGTGGCGGGGCATTTCCGTCGATGTGTGCGAACGGGTGGCNCAGCAGTTGGGGTATAAGCTCGAGTACCGGCGCTATCCGTTCAGCCGGCTGTTGCAGCATGTCGGTGACGGACGGGCCGATATTGCCTGNACNCTGTTCAACACCTCCAAGCGCGCCCCGGGCGTCACCTTCACCTCCATTCCCCACGCCTTTGANACCGTATCGGTGTTTCGCCGCGCCGGGGATGAGCCTCTGGATTCGTCCGATATCAACTGGTTGCGCGAGTTTCAGCTCGGGGGAATTCGCGCTTACTACTATGGCGAGGCGCTNGAAGACGATACCGCGTTCAAAAAGCTGCGGGTCAATGATGAGGAGCAGTTGATCAAAGTGCTGCTCGGTGGCCGGGTGGACTATGCCCTGGGCAACAAGCCGGCCATTGANCTGCACGCCGAGCGGCTGGGGGTGCGGAATCAGATCGAGTTCATGGAGCCGCCGGTATTCCGGGGCCCCATTTACATNGCCATTTCACGTCANCGCGAGNATGCCCATAAACTGGCCGCTGANTTTNCCCGGGCCGTGCAGCGCTTTCGGGACACCGACGAGTACGTTTACCTGCTGGCGCGCTACGGCATCGACCCATTGCAGTTTTGATGGGTTTAGCGAATCCGCGAGTAGTCGGTGGGCTTCATGAANGTNGAGTCGATGTGTTTGACCAGTGGNCCATTCTCNCGGGACTTCTGGTAAACCGCCTGCCACTCGGGGTCGTTGGAAAACGCCTTCCAGCTTGCCTCGGCCGCTTCCCGGCTTTCGTGCACCAGGATATAGGTCAGGGTGTTGTCGGCCAGGGCTTCATCGGTGGGTGTCCAGTAGGCGATGTTCNTCANNCCGTGTTTTTCGAACAACCAGCGGGTGTGGTTTTCGAAGCGGGCATGTAAGTCGGGCAGTTTGCCTTCATGGGTGGTGTAGGTCCGCAGCTCGAACACTCGCTCGGAGTCGGCCAGTGNCGGGGCGCTGGNNGCGGTCGCCAGAGTGATCAGGGACAGGGTGCGCAAGANNGNTTTCATGGGTTATTACCTCAAAAAAAATCGGGCAGTCTTCTAGNGGATAACTAGGCTGCCCGGAATGGGTGTGTCGACCANAACCGGGTGAGCTTACAGCTCGCCGGCCTGAATCTGNTTGTGAGCNTAGTCTACNGCNCGGGCGGTCAGNGCCATGTANGTGATGCTCGGGTTCTGGGTGCCGGAGCTGGTCATGCAGGAACCGTCGGTCACAAACACATTGGGGACATCGTGCATCTGGTTCCATTTATTGAGCACGCTGGTTTCCGGGTCGTGGCCCATNCGCGCGGTGCCCATTTCATGGATGCAGGCGCCGGGCGCGGTGGCGCTGTTGTACCAGGTGATGNCGGTACAGCCCGCCGCTTCNAGCATTTGCACCGCGCTTTTCACGCCGTCCTGGCGCAGCTTCATTTCATTGTCCCGNAGTTGGGCATCAAAGGTGATCAGCGGCATNCCGTANTGATCGGTCTTGCTGTGATCCAGGTACATCCGGTTTTCATGNTAGGGCANCATCTCGCCGAAACAGGTCATGCGGATGGTCCAGGTGCCGGGTTTGAACACCGCCTCTTTCAGGGANGANCCNACCGCGCCCACCGGAATATTTTCNGCCCGTTGTGCNGAGCCCTGATAACTGAAACCGCGCACATAATCTTCCCGCCGGGTTTCTTCATCCAGGTTGGTAAANCGNGGAATNTANAANCCNCCNGGTTTGCGACCGGAGTAGTATTCGTTNTCCAGTGCGGGCAGAACGCCGGCGGCGCCCATGCCGTAGTGGTGATCCATGATGTTGTGGCCCAGCTCGCCGCTGCGGTTGCCCAGACCATTGGGGAAGGCGTCGGAGCGGCTGTTGAGCAGGATGGCGGTGGTGCCCACGGTGCTGGCGTTGCAGAAAATGATCCGTGCGGAAATTTCCAGCTCTTCTTTGCTCTGGGCNTCGATCAGNCGCACGCCGGTGGCGCGCCCGGAGTCGGCATCGTACACAATTTCCTTGACGATACTGTGNGGGCGAATGNTCAGGTTGCCGGTCGCTTCGGCCACNGGCAGGGTGGCGGACTGGCTGCTGAAGTAAGCGCCGAAGGGGCAGCCGCGCCAGCAGCGATCCCGGGACATACACTGGCCNCGCTTGCCNAGGTGAACGTCCGGGTTGTACTCGGACAGGTTNGCTACCCGGCCNGGAGTCACCACCCGGAACGGATATTTCTGGGCGACNGTTTCGCGCAGGTGCTGCTCNGCGCAGTTGAGCGGGAAGGGTTTGAGGAATTTGCCATCGGGTACCTGCTTCAGGCCNTCGGCCTGACCGGCGATNCCNACGAAGGGTTCCACATANTCGTACCAGGGCTCGATGTCCTTGTAGCGAATCGGCCAGTCGATGGCGATGCCTTCTTTTTTGTTNGCNTCAAAGTCAATGTCGCTCCAGCGATAGCANTGACGGCCCCACATGATCGAGCGNCCCCCGACGTGATGCCCGCGAATCCAGTCAAAACGCTGGTCTTCCTGATAAGGGTATTCGTCGTCTTTGTTGATCCAGTGCTTGTTGGCCTGGGTGACCCACCAGTTGAGACGGTTCTGCTTGGGGTAGTGCTCGGCAATTTCGTCCCGGGGCACCTTGTCGCGGTGGGGCAGGTCCCACACATCGTCGTGGGCGGTGGGGTATTCGCCGTGTTGCACATCGCGGCCCCGTTCCAGGACCAGTGTTTTGTAGCCTTTTTTGCACAGCTCCATGGCGGCGTAACCGCCGCTGATGCCGGAGCCAATCACAATTGCGTCGAATTCAGTCGTTGCCATGATCAGATTGCCCACTTCTTGTTATCAACGTCGTCCACCGAGATACAGGGTTTGTACTCGCCGGGGATGGGAAGGTAGTTCAGGTACTGCTCGCCAATGGTTTCGCTGGTGAGGTAATAGATCACCACCTGTTGCTTCAGCATCACCATGCCATCGCGGGCGCTGGCCTGAGTGGCGTCCGTGCTGGTTTCCAGTTGGCTGAGCAGTGCTTCGCGTTCGCCCTGGCTCTGGCTGGCAAAGTTGGCCTGGGTGAGGGCGGCCTCCAGGTCGGTCCAGAGTCGTTGGAACTGCTCCACGTACCCCTGTTCGAGCACCTTGCCGAGCATGGTGTCCAGCGTTTGCGGTACCCCGACGTCGCTGGCCGAGGGGCTGTCGGTGCGCGGCAGCAGGGTGTCGGCGATTTCGGTGATCAGGCCGAACGCCTTGGGGCTGAAAAAGTGAAGCAGCTGGCCGTCGGCCGGTGTGGGGGTGGGGGCGGCATCCCCCGGAGGCGTTTCGGAGCAGCCGGTCAGTACCGCCGAGGCCAGCGGTGCGGCCACGGAGGTGCCGGTCAGCCAGGCGGTGTAACGTAAGATTTCTCGTCTGTTCATGCGTGTTTTCATGATCGGAAACCGAGTTTGGGTGAGTGAACTGCGGCAATCGGTTTGGGTTGCTACAGGGCGATTGTTATTGATGTTATGCGCTGGGCACTGGGGCCGGTGGCCCGGGTGCAGGAACCTGTCCCTGAGGAGTGGCGCTTAAATCACTAATTGTTGTGTGGACTATAATGTAAGCAAGTTGCCTCGAGGGCGCAAGCTTTGAGGGGCAATTTCCTTTTTGGGCTCCCGGGTTGATTCAGGTCAATACGGGGTGCCCGGCCTGTGTCTATGCTGGCTGTCAGAACCACTGCAGTGCCACGGCAGAAGCTCGGGGGTGCGTGTGAAGATAGTCTTTCTCGGCGGTACGGAAACGGTGACCGGCTCCAAGTTCCTGCTGGAGACCGGTCGAACCCGGGTGTTGATCGACTGTGGCCTGTTTCAGGGCTACAAGTGGTTGCGTCGGCGCAACTGGCAAAGCCTGCCGGTGGATCTGAACACCCTGGACGCGGTGCTCCTGACCCACGCGCACCTGGACCACTCCGGCTACATTCCGCGGCTGTATCAGCAGGGGTATCGCGGGCCGGTGTACACCCACGCGGCCACCCGGGCGCTGTGCGGCATTCTGCTGCCCGATAGCGGGCACATTCAGGAAGAAGACGCCCGGTTTTTCTCCCGTCACAAGCTGAGCAAGCACGATCATCCCGAGCCCCTGTACGACCAGCGCACCGCTGAAGACAGCCTGAAGCTTTTTGAACCCGTGCATTTCAATCAGTCACTGCAGCTCGGGGACCTGTCCATCACTTTCCAGCCCGCCGGGCATATTCTCGGGGCGGCCAGCATCATCGTGGAGGCGGAAGGTAAACGGGTCGGGTTTTCCGGCGATGTGGGGCGGCCCCACGATATTCTGATGTACCCCCCGAAACCCCTCCCGGCGCTGGACCTGCTGTTGCTTGAATCCACCTATGGTGATCGTCCGCACCCGGACAGCGACCCCTGGAATCAGCTGGCAGACATCGTCAACGCCACGGTCAATCGCGGCGGGGTGCTGATGATTCCCAGCTTTGCCGTGGGGCGGGCCCAGTTGCTGCAGCATATGCTGGCCAGGCTGATGGATGAGCGACGCATCCCCACGCTGCCGGTGTTCCTCGACAGCCCGATGGCCATCGACGTGTCCGCCATTTACCACCAGTACGCTGACCAGCACCGGTTGAGCGATGCCGACTGTGCCCGTATGGCGGAGCTGGTGACTTACACTCACAGTGTTGATGAGTCCAAGGCGCTGGCCGACCTGTCGTACCCGCATATCATCATCGCCGGCAGTGGCATGATGAGCGGCGGTCGCATTCTGCATCACATGAAGCGGCTGCTGCCGAATCACCGCAACACGCTCATGTTGAGCGGCCACCAGGCGGGTGGTACCCGCGGAGCACATCTGATTGCGGGGGGAGAAACGGTCAAGATTCACGGCGCCTATATCCCGCGAAAAGCACAGTTGGCGGTTCTGACCGGACTGTCTGGTCACGCGGATTATCGTGAGCTAGGGCAGTGGCTTAAAGATTCCGGGCTCAAGTCGAAAACGCCCATCCAGTTGATTCACGGTGAGCCGGAAGCGGCCGACTGCCTGCGTCTGTACTTGCAGGATCACGGGGATTACGAGGTTGATGTGGCCGAGTACCGGTCGATCCTCACTGTCTGATGAACGTCGCTGGAACAAACCGGGTTACCGACGCGTAAACGTGCCGGTTTTTACGCTCAAGGGGGGATTACGTGCGTCATCCGAAGGGTTTCAGTCACGTGGCTGTCTGGGTGCTGGCGCTGCTGCCGGGCGTGCTGGCGCTGCCGTTTCTCTGGCCAAGTCTGGATCAGCCTCGGGAAGTTCTGAATGCCCTGGGGCGTATTACCGGCATTTGGGGCCTCTCCCTGTTACTGATGGCCGCCGCCCTGTGTTGCCGTGTGCCTGGCTTTGACCGCCCCTTCGGTGGCCTGACTAAACTGTGGCAGTTGCATCATCGCCTTGGCGCCATCGCATTTCTGTTATTGCTGGCCCATCCGCTGCTGTTGTCGTTTGCCGCGGCAGGTATTTCCCTGGACGCGGCGGTCAGTACGCTGTTTTCTTCGCAGCCGGCCTCGGTCTGGGGTTGGGTGGCGCTGCTGGCGTTGATGGCGTTCATGGCGCCGAGCTTCGGCTTTTTTGGCGAACCCGAATACCAACGCTGGAAGTGGCTGCATCGCTTGAGTGGGGTCACTGTCATTCTGGCGTTGTTGCACACGGGGTTGTTGAGCAGGACCTTGCCCGGATGGTTGGCCTGGGTGTTGTGGTCGACGTTGGCCCTGCTCGCGATTTCCGCACTGAGCTACCGGTGGCTTTACGCACGCTGGCGAGGCCGGAGTTCCTATCGGGTGACCAGAGTCACTCACCCTGCGCGGGATGTGGTGGAGCTGACGCTGGCCCCAGAGCGGCAGCGGTTGAGTTATCGATCCGGGCAGTTCATCTATTTGACGCCGGATCGGGTTGGTCATATCGGGCACCGGGAAGAGCATCCCTACACCCTTTCCTCTGCTCCGGATGAGCCGGATCTGCGGGTGGCGATCAAGGATTTGGGGGATGCCAGTCACGCGATGTTGACCGTTCCCGAGGGAACCCGTCTTTGGGTGGAGGGACCCTACGGCGATTTTTTTGCGTCGAATCCCGCACGGCCCGAGCTGTGGGTCGCGGGGGGAATTGGCATCACTCCCTTTCTCGGGCGGGTACGTGAGGCGGTGCGAGTGGGGCGGCCGCTGCAGGTTCATCTGATCGATTGTGTACAGGACGAGACGCGGTTCCTGTTTGCCGACGAGCTGAAGGGCGCGTTCGAGGGCTGGCCCGACAGCCAACTGACGGTGCACTATTTTTATCGGGAGGGGCCGCTGAATCAGGCCTTCATCAAGCGGGTCTGTCCGGATGTGGCCGACCGGGCGGTGTATGTCTGTGGCCCGTTGCCGCTGCTGGAACGGGCCCGGGAGGCGCTGAGCGCCTGCGGTGTGCCCGCCGGGCGCCTGGTAACCGAAGAATTTGTTTTGCTTTGAACATCTGATCGGGAGGTAACCCATGAAAAAAACCGCCTTTGCGGCGTTTGTCGCATTCTGGTCTTCGGTCGTGACCTTGCTGGTGACCTGGACGCTGGTGCCGGCGGTAACGCTGGCCGAAGAGGAGCCGACCTTTACCCTGGAGGAGGTCGCCAGGCACGACCGGCTGGAGGACTGCTGGATGGCGATCCGGGGTGAGGTGTATGACCTGACCGACTACCTGCCACACCACCCGGCGCCACCGGCGGTGATTCTGCCCTGGTGCGGGCGCGAAGCCACCGAGGGCATGACCACCAAAGGCTATGGTCGGGACCACAGCCCTGCCGCCTGGGGTCAGCTCGAACGCTACCGGATCGGGGTTCTTGAGTCGGCCGCGGATACCTCAACCGGTCAGTGACCGGACGGGAGGCGTCGCTCGTGCTTGCCACGGCTTTCGGGGCTTGCGAAGATAGCGCTAATTGAGGGATGGTTTGAGCGACAACAGCGCCCTCCCGGTAGAGATTGAGGTAACCAGAGGCATGGTGTGTCCCAGGTAAATGCAAGCGAGCAGCTCAACCGGCTGAAGGCCATCATCGAGGGTACCCGAGCTGGCACCTGGGAGTGGAATGCCCACACCGGTGAGCAACGGATCAACGAACGCTGGGCGGAGATGCTCGGTTACAGCTCCCGGGAGCTGGAGCCCATCAGCATCGCCATCTGGCACCGTCTCTGTCATCCCGACGACCTGGCCCGTTCCAACGAAGCCTTCCAGCGCCACTTCGATGGTGAAACCCCCTACTACGAATGCATTGTGCGACTCCGACACAAGGAGGGGCACTGGGTCTGGATTCACGACCGGGGTCGCCTGATGTCCCGCACGGCGGAGGGCGATCCCGAGTGGGTGGTGGGTACCCACATCGACATCAGTCAGCAGCACATCAATGCCCAATTACTCAACAAGTTGGCCGAGACCATCCCCGGGGTCATCTATATTTTCCGGATGTACGCCGATGGACGGGTGGAGTTTCCCTACGTCAGTGAGGGGGTACGGGAATTTTACGGTCGGGAGCCCGACGCTATTTTGCAGGACGCTTCGCTGGTGTTTGACCTGGTGCATCCGGAGGACGCGCAGCGTCTCCAGCAATCCATTCTGGAAAGCTACCGGGCCTTGGGGCAATGGACCTGCGAATACCGGGTGGTGCTGAATGGCCGGGAAATCTGGCTGGAGGGCATTGCCACCCCGGAGCGGGAGTGGCTGGATCAGGAGGTGGTGACCTGGTATGGCATGGTGGTGGACATCAGTCATCGCAAGGCGCTCGAAGCCCGGCTGCTGGAGTTGTCGGTCACCGATGAGTTGACCGGCCTGTATAACCGGCGCTTTCTGTTGCAGCGATTGGCGGAGTTACTGGACGATTATCGACGTCATGAAGTGGTGTTTTCTCTGGTACAGGTGGACCTGGACTGGTTCAAGTCCATCAACGATACCTATGGTCATCTGATGGGCGATGAGGTGCTCAAAGCCTTTGCGGCGACTCTCAAAAACCGTCTGCGCAAAGGGGATATCTCCGGGCGTTCCGGGGGAGAGGAGTTCCTGATTCTGCTGCCCCACACCGACACCAAAGAGGCGCTGGAGCTGATTGATGATATTCGGGCGGTGTTTGCCGGAACCGAATTTTTCAACGATGAGCTGCGGACATTCAATGCGAGCTTCAGCGCGGGTATTACCCAGGTGCAAGCCGAGGATGAACGTTTTGATCAGTTGCTGTCACGGGCGGACAAGGCACTCTATAAAGCCAAGGATGCAGGGCGTAATCGCGTCCACATAGAACCGGATCGCCACTGTTCCAAAGGGGGGAAGCGCACGCGCTGAACAATGGGTCAATTACTGTTTAAACTGAATCAGGTGCCTGACGACGAGGCACAGGAGGTTCGTCAGCTTCTGGCGGATCACGACTTTGCCACCTATGAAACCCACGCCGGTTTTTGGGGGTTGGGGGTGTCCGCGATCTGGCTGACCCACCCGGAGCAGCTGCCCGAAGCCAAGGCCCTGCTGGCGGACTATCAGGCTCGCCGCCTGGATCAGCAGCGGGCGCTGAGAGAGGAGCGGGAGGCCGCCGGGGAGCAACCAACGCTCTGGCAAAGAGCGGTCGCTGCCCCCCTGCGATTTACCGCTCTGGTCATTGCCATCGGGGTCATCCTGACCCTGTCCATCCTGCCTTTCGTGGCGCTGATCGGTCAGTAGGCTGCGGCGCCACTGGATTGTCCTGCCTCTGTTTTTTGTTCTGGCTACATATTGATCCAGCTATTGAGTGCCTGCAATTTGAAGGACTGGCCTTTGAATGTCAGCACCACCCCGTCTTCTTCAATTCGCTCGATGCGCAGGTCCGGCGCTATCCGGTCACCGGCGCGATACTCGCGCTGATTGATGGTCACGGTACTGCCTTGCCCGTCCCGGTATTGGTGGGATTGATAATTCAACGACGGAATGTCCTGTTGCAGGCTCCAGGACAGGTCCCGAATCCCCGGAACAGAAGGCCTCGGTGTGGCGGCCGGTTGTGGCTCTGGTTCGGCTTCCTGGCGAGATGAAGACGGCTCCGCCGGTGTGTCACTGAGCGTGACACTGGCGCTGTCGCGCGGCGGAGCGAGGCGCTCGGTGGCCGCCTCCGATGGGGTCACCTCGGGGCGGGTCGGTTCTGGCGCCTGGGCTCGGCGGTACAGCGAGGCAATGGACTCGTCCGACGGCTCGGGACGAGCGGGGGCCTGGTAGAGACGTTCAACTCCCGGGCGTCGGGGCTCGGTCTCGGCGACGCTCGCCTCCGCTGTACTTTCAGGAACAGGGGCACTTGCCGTTGCTTCCACTGGGGAAATGGGGTCAGGCGGCTCAGCGCTTCTGAATAGCCAGTACGCCAGCAGTCCGGCGGCGGCCAATCCCGCAATGGCCACAGAGAGCCCCCATTTGTGCCAGGCTCCCGCTCGCCGGACCGCGGCGGGCGTTGCCAGCGCGGAGGCTGGGGGCAGCGCTTGCGCCGGTGTTTCGTCCCGGCGCCGCTCCCGGTCGGCCCGTTGCAGGGCGTCCAGAATCATCGACATCAGGGCGCCTCCGCAATGGGCAGTAATCCCGGGTCCAGCCCCAGTCGTCGTGCCAGTTGGTTCAGGGTGTTTTCCCCGAACAGCCCGTCCGGGGTCAGCCCCTCGGCGCGCTGAAAAATCTCTACCCGTGCCTGCAGGGGCTGGTTATAGCGATCCCGGCTCAGGGGCTCCGCTTCACTGTCCAGTTCGGCAAACTGCTCGGCCAGCCAGCGGACGGCGGGACCTCGTTCGCCGGGGCTGAGGCCACCGTCAAAACCGGCCGGGCGGAACCAGAAATGGTGAAACTCACCGGTCCAGAGTTGCGCGACATCGGCCCAGTCAACCGTCTGCGGACGACCTTCCAGCCAGGTCAATGCCTGTTGGTCATTGAGACCCAACAGCGGGATGTAAGCGAGTTTGCGCTCCGGGGTGATCAGGGTCAGCACACCGGGGCGGTCCAGTTCGATCAACTCGTTCCAGGTGGTGAGCATACGTCGTCCACAGGCATGGCCCGGCTCGGGGCTCTCGGTGCAGGGGCTGCCGGTGGTGGGCACACTCAGACTGAAGTGGTCGGCCAGGTGGCGAAGGGCATCATCCAGTTTTCGGGGCCAGGGCCGCTCCGGTAGCGCCGGGGGATCTGTGTTCGGCATCGCCTCGGAATCGGTGTCGACCGATCCGGTCGCGTCCGGGGCGGTTATGTTTGTGGGCGGCACTTCCGATGCAACGGACGGTGAGGCGGCGCTGAGTTTCGGGACGGTCGGTTCCGGCTCCGGTGTCGCTTGCCAGGGCAGCTCGTTGCCGAGGCCGCCAAACAGCAGCGCGCCCAATGTGATACCCGCAAACCCCGCGATGGCACTGGCCAACCACGCTGGCCGTGCCCGCTTTGGTGTCGGCGCTGCTGTTGTACTGGGTCGGTCCGAGGCGGGCTCCCCGGTGATTTCCCGCCGCGCCTGGCGAAACAGCTCCCGGTCGATGACGTTGCGGTTCTGCCCGTAGGCGCCCAGCAACATGCGCTCGCAAATGATATTGATCAGGCGGGGAATGCCGCCGCTGAAGCGGTGCACTTCCGTCTGAATGTCCTCGGGAATCAGGGTGCTGCCGCTGGCCAGGCCCGCCACCTGCAGGCGGTGCTGAATGTAAGCGGCGGTTTCTTCCCGGCTCAGTGGGTTCAGGTGGAAGCGCGCGGTGATGCGTTGAGCGAGCTGGCGCAGGGAGGGCTGAGCGAGCAGATCACACAGTTCCGGCTGGCCCACCAGAATGATGTTGAGCAGTTTCTCGGTGTGGGTTTCCAGGTTGGTCAACAGCCGGATCTGCTCCAGCGCCTCGGCACTGAGAGACTGGGCCTCGTCGATCAGCAGTACGGTTTTACGCCCGCGCCCATGGTTGTCCAGCAGCCGATCATAGAGCGCATCGGTCAGGGTTTTGACGCTGGTGTCGTCGTCCGAGATATAGCGGGCTCCGAGCTCATCGCAGATGGTGCTCAGTAACTCGGGCACGGAGGCCATGGGGTTCAGAATCAGGGCGATGTCGGTGTCGCTCGGAAGCTGTTCCAGAAGGCAGCGGATGATGGTGGTTTTGCCGGTGCCCACTTCGCCGGTCAGTTGCACAAAACCGCCGCCGCGCAGGCCAAACAACAGGTGCGCGAGGGCCTCCCGGTGCTGCTGACTCATATAGAGGTAGCGCGGGTTGACGGCGATGGCGAAGGCCGGCTCCTGAAGGCCGAAAAACGGGTGGTACATGGCGATCCTTGGTCCCGGTGTCAGACCGCCAGAATAGCCGGAAACTCGGGTCGGTTAAAGCCTCCTCTCCGGCTCGGTCTGACTCGGGCGTGACAATTCTCTGCATCACAAAGGTGCGCCGAAGGGGGCGCTGACGCAAGCCTTGCACCGAATTGGTGCAAATTGAAAAGTTTGGCGCCTTATTCGCCGTCTTTCGATTGGCCTGTTTCCTGCTACGGCTTGGGGTATCAACCCGAAAATTGGAATGACTCAATGAGTTTAAGAAGTACTCGTATGAATCTCTCCGGCGCTGAACGGCGCTGGCTGAACTGGTTTGGCGCTACCGGCAAAGTGCGCATGGGCTGGTCCTGCTGGCTCAACCGCAATCGCTATGCACTGATGGAGCAGGCTTTTGAGAGCGTCGCCCAGACGCGAATCACCATTCTCAATCAGTGGGTGGACGGTCAGTGGGAGCAGATGGTTTCCCTGGCGGCCAGCGTAGAGCAGGATCCAGCCCGCTGGGATACGTTATTGCCACAGCAGCTTCAGCGCTGGGTGGATGCATCGGAGCTGTTTGTCGTGGACGACACCGGCAAAGTGCTGGCCTCCAGCTATCGCGCCAGAGTCGGTGCACGTGACCTGGATGCCCGGGCCCTGGAGGAGGGATTGAAAGGGGCGTTTCTGCATGGGCCCTATGTGGATCGGGCCACGTTGGATATTGGTCCCTCTTCGTCGCGCTTTCACGACGAGGTGACCCTGATGTTTTACCAGCCCGTGGAACTGGCGGACGGAGCGATTGGCTGTGTCTGTGCCCGGGTTCCCAATGACGTACTCGGCGATCTGATTCAACGGGAAGCGGGGCATATTTTCACCGAGTCCGGTGACAATTATCTGTTTATGGTGGAGCCGGGTTTTGATCGGCGCATCGTTGCGGGGACGGCCCTGTCACGGTCCCGCTTTGAGGACAGCACTTTCTCCCATGGCGAAAATCTCAAAAGCGGTATTCACACCGATTGGGGCGTGGTGGGGGTCAAGCGGCACACCGAATTCGAGATCCGCTTTACCGACCCGGCCACCGGCCAGTTGCATCCCGGCGTACGCGAAACCATCCGCAACGGCGAGAACCTGTTTGTCACCTATCCGGGCTATTCGGATTACCGCCACATTCCGGTAATCGGTAAAGGGGTAACCTTTACTCTTAAAGGTTCCAAAGACCGCTGGGGCATGATGTGCGAGGGTGACCTGGAGGAGGTGTATCGCTTTCGTTCCATAACCTATCGGTTCATGGGGTTACTGCTGTTGCCTCTGCTACTGGTGTTCGGCGGCAATATGGCACTGCACGCCTGGAGCGACTGGCCCTTGTGGACCATCAACCTCGCGACCGCTGGAGCATTGGCCGTGGGCGCCTGGAGTTTTCTGATGCGTGGGCCCCGACGCCTGGCCCGACGACTCGGAAAGATGACCGAGATCATTCACGCTCTGGGCGAGGGCGGTGGCAACCTCAAACAACGCCTGGATACCCGCAAACTGGTGGCGGATGAAACCGGTGATCTGGGGCGTTGGACCAACAGCTTTATCGACAATCTGGATGGCATTATTGGCTCGGTGATCCGCTCGGCTAACGAGGTCAAGCAGAACAGTGAGCAGATGCTTCAGCGCAATGACAGCGCCAATGCCACCATGACTCAGGTGACCGCCGCCATGGAGCAGATGCTGAGCCTGTTGGAAGAGCAGATCGGTGAAATCAGCAACGCCTCCGGCACCGCCACCGAAATGAAACAGGTCATGGAAACCGTGGTGCGAGAGGCCCGGGCCCAGTTTGAGTCCGCCAGTTCCGGTACCCAGGCGATTCGCAATGCCGTGGAGAATTCCGCGCGCACCATTCATCAGTTGAACGAACGGACGCGGGAAATCGGAGGCATGGTTTCTCTGATCAGCAATATCACCAGTCAGACCAACCTGTTGGCGCTGAACGCGGCCATTGAAGCGGCTCGGGCCGGTGAACACGGCCGAGGCTTTTCCGTGGTGGCCGATGAGGTGCGGGGCCTGGCGGCGCGCACCGCCGATGCGGCCAAAGAGATTGAACATCAGATTGCCACCATTCAGGAAGAGGCGGCGCAAGCGGCCACCTTCATGGAAAGCAGCGTGGCGGATGTCGATCGGGGGCTGCAACTGGCCAGCGATGCGTCGTCCGATAACTCCGAGCTGCACGGGATTGTCGAGCGGATGTTTGAGATCATCCGCCACATTGAAGCCCACAGCCAGGAGCATGGGCAGCAGACCCGCGAGGTGGTGGGGGCCAGCAATGACATGCGGCAGGTGATCCGGGCTCTACACAGCAGCTCGGATCGACTGCGCAGTACCGCGTCGAATCTGCATCACCTGACCAGTGCGTTTCAGGTGAGTGGGTAAGGTGGGGTTACGGCGGATGCGCGCTTCGCGCTTATCCGCCCTACGCATGTTTCGGTCGTTGTGCGTGGGGAACGGCGGATGCGCTTCGCTCCGATACGTCGGACCGATCCGCCCTACGTAAACCACGGCAGCTCGCGTAGGGCGGATAAGGCCGCAGGCCGCATCCGCCGTAACCAAGCCACGCTGTATCCGCCGAAATGTCTATAACCTCGCCAGTTCCGCCTCGGTCTTCAACCCAAACACCTTACGCATAAACGACGCCGCCGGACAGAATCCGGTAAAGGACTGCTGAAACAGATTGGCGCCCACAAAGACCGTCAGCCAGACAAAACCGGGGTGAGCCCAGTAGGTCAGAGCAACGGACAGCAGGATCATAAAACCGGCGAAAGCGGTGACAGCACGTTCAAGACTCATGGTAATTTCCTCGTTTGCTTGCGTTGTTAAAGCCGTTGATTAAAACGCGTATCGAATGCGTGCATACGCGTTGTTGTTGTCTTCGAATTGCCCGAAGAAACTGTGGGTTTCCTCTCCGAAGAATAGGTTAAAACCGGTACTCAGGCTCAGATTGTCGTCAAAGCGATAATCGAACCGCGGACGCACATGGCCATCCTCATCGCTGGGGGAGTAGAACGCGAACAGGGACAGGGTCATCGTGTCCCGGGCATCCCGCCAGGTCAGTCGGGTGGTGACCAGAGTGCGGTTCTGCTCCGCCTCCCATTCGGGATTCGGGCTGTTAAGCACCAACTCGTCATGGTTCTGGGTGTGCTCGAGGTACAGTTGCAGGCTGCCGGTCAGACGGGTCAACAGTTCTTTCTCGTAGCCAACCAGGGCGCGCCACTGACTGTTGGGTGTTCGCGGGTCCGTGCCGCTCGGGTCGTCGAGACTGTCGTGGTGCGACACCTCGGCATTGAACAGTCCCGGGCCCAGGGGCAGGCGAACCGAGCCGCCCAAGGCGCGCAGGCGCGAGAAGGTGGGCTGACCATCCGAACTCAAAGCCGTGGGGCTCTTGTGGAAACCGTCGTAGCCATACAGGGCCCACTCGGTGGAACCGATGTTGCGATAGACGCGCAGGGCGAGTTCATCGTCATCCGGAGTGTCGGCCACAAAGGCCTGGGCTTCGCCGATGATCTGGTCCTCCATGGGATTGAATACCGACAGGCGTTCGCCGCGCGGGTAGACATCGGGTTCGAACTCCGGTGTCCAGGCCAGCTCGATATTGCCGCGGTCAAAGTAGCCGGACAGACGCAGCGCATCCTGCGGCGCCTTGAGGTATTCATCGTCCCGACCGATAAAAAATGCCTGCCAGTCTTTGGCAAACAGATCATTCAGAAACACATAATCCCCGGTGCCCCAGGTCATCACCTGACGGCCCAGCTTCGCATCCAGGTGATCGCCGATGCCGTTACTGACGGTCAGCTCGCGTGCCTGGGCGTCCCATTCGCCGAGCACCTCGTCATAGACCAGGTCACCCTTGACGGTGTACTGAAACCGGCTCGTCGAGCCGTCGGTTTCCAACCGGGCCCGGGCTTCCCCCAGACTCAGCCGGTCGTGATGGGGACTGCGGTCCAGGCGCGAACCCGCGCCCAGCTCGATAAAGCCATAGAGCGGGAACGCCGGGCCGGCCTCTTCTTCCCAGTCGCCGGTTTCCCAGTCATCCCAACCGTCGTCGGTCTGTGCCAGCAACGGACCGCTCAAGAGCAAGGGGCTGACCAGCAGTGACCTGATCGCAAGCGACGTCCAACGCATGAATGAGGCTCCTTCAGTTCAACCAGTCAGTGGGCGGGTTGCGCAGGCTGCGCTCGGAGAAAATGTTCTCCGGAATGCCCAGGTCGTAGCGCACGTTGCGGAACTGCATTTCGGTCTCACCGCCGGTGTCCAGATCGCGCATGATCGAGTGCACCACCGTCGGATAGCCTTCGATGGTTTCAATCTTTTTCACTTCCATCTGGCGATACACCTCGCCCCGGTCGTTGTAGTAGTCGGTGCCCACCGGCAGCAGAGTCTCCCGATCGATGGTGACTTCGTAGTGGCTGAACTCGACCTCGCTCGGGTCCTTGGCGGTGCCGCGCAGGCGGTAGTGTTCGTCGGTGGTTTCCAGCAGCTCATAGTCATCCAGATCGGTGGAGCGGCCGGAGACATCTTCATAGAAGAAATGCGAGCCCACAAAGGAGGTGCGCTTGTCGCCCGCCGAGATGCGCTTGACCAGGTCCAGCCCGGGCAGATACAGCCAGCGATCATCGTCCGTTTCGGTGCGCTTGATCACCCGGAAGACGGTGTTGCGCACGTCCGCCGGGCGGGAGAAGAAAACCATCATGTCCTGGGTCTGATTGTCATCCCGGGTTTTGCGCAGGATAGTGAACTGGCGGACCTGCCGCCGGCCCTGGTTGTCGGTGATCAGCATGCGCGCTTCGCTGCGACCGTCGTCACCGGAGTAAAACGCGACGCGTTCGGCTTTGCGCACAATCTCGCGCGGATCGGTCAAGGCTTCATCGGCCTGAGCGCCTACGGCGAACAGCGTCAGGGCCGCGGTTGCCAATACAGTTTTGATGTTCATCATCAGGTTCTCCATTCAATTGGTTAGGATGCGCGAAACAACCAGCGTTGCAGCAGGGTCATGACCGTGGGCAGCAGGATCAGGGTCACCAGGGCGGACAGCGCCATGATGGTGGCCAGGAAAAAGCCCACGGTGATGTAGGGCACCAGTGGTGCCACCAGCAGCGGGGTAAAGCCCACGGCAATCACAATGGCGTTGCGGGTAATGGCCCGGCCCGGCTCCAGGAACATGAGCTGCATGGTCTTCGACCAGTCGCCGGTTTCGCGGAAATAGGCCCGGGTGCGCTCCACAAAATGAATCGCGAAGTCGATGGACAGCCCCAGGGTCAGCGCCGAGAGCACGGCTATGGGCATGTCGTAATCCTTGCCCACCCAGCCGATCAGGCCGTAGATCCCGGTGATGGTCAGGGTGAGGGGCAGCATGGCGACAATGCCGAAGGCCACGGAGCGGAACAGCAGCATCATGATGATCAGTACGATCACAAAGGCGCTGATCAGACTGCCTACCATGCCCTCGACCATTTCCGCCTGCCAGACCACATTGAGGTAGGACTTGCCGGCCCATTCGAGATTAAGACCTGCGGGCAATGGGTTGTCCTGCAAGTACTGGTCTACCGACTCCACCACCGCGGTCATATCCTGGTTGTCACCGCTGGTCAGTTGCAGCCACACCAGGGATTCGCGGTAATCCGGCGTGACGAAGTGCCACAGATCCTGGGGACGGTGGGAGGACTGATATTGCAGCAGCGTCTGGGCCACGGCATCGGCGGAGTCAGGCAAGCGATAATCCTCCGCTTCGCCGGAGCGCAGCTCGCGGTTCACGGTTTTCACCACGTCGGCCAGACTGTTGCTCTTGCCCACCAGGCCGGTGCTGGCCAGGTGTTGCTCGAGCTGCTGGATATATTCCAGATTCTCCGGCTGCAAAAACGCCTGGCTCTGGCTGTCGAGTTGTTCGAGTTGGTTCATCAGTGCTTCCAGGGCGTCGGCATCTTCACCGCCCACCTCGAACAGACGATCGTCCAGGGCCAGAATCAGGTCGGACAGAGACTCGGGGCTGTCCAGTGTCTGGTCCTTCAACCATGTGCGGGTCGCTTCGCTCAGTGACTCGTTGGTGCTTGCATCGGTCAGCGCGGACTGGGCCTTGTCGACCGCGTCACTGCTGGACTGGAATACCATAAAGGCATCGTAGGTACCCGCGAAGTGATCGTTCAGCACCCGGTCGGCAATGCGCAGCTCGTGGTCGGACTTGAACCAGCGAACCGGATTGTCGTTGATCTGGATCTGGGTGATTCCCCACACCGACACCGCAAAGAGGGCAACAAAGCCGACCGTCCAGAGTTTGGCGTGGGAACGGGCCAGTTTGCCCAGGGGCGGCAGTACACGGGCCACCAGGGAACGATCTTCGGCCGGCAATTTATCCACCATGCGATCCAGGGTGGCGGGGTTCAGACTCACCAGATAGGCCGGAATGAAAATGATGGTGGAAAGAAAGGCCAGCATGATGCCCAGGCCCACAAAAAAGCCGAAAATCTGCACCGGCGGAATGGGGGTCAGCATCAATGACAGGAAACCGATAGATGAAGTGACCGAGGTGAACAGCATCGGCGTGAACAGATGGCCCATCACTTCGGTAACGACCTGGCGCACACTGCTGCCCTTGCGGTAGCGGTCGGCAAACTCGGACATGATGTGCACCGAATCCACCACGGCGATGGGCATCAGGAAAATGGCGATCATGGAAGACATGATATGAACGGTAAAACCGGCCCCGATCAAGGCGCCCATGGTGATCAATACCGTGCTCACGGAGACGATCATCGGTGCCACAATAAAAGGGATGTTGCGGAAAAACACCCACAACAGGATGAAGATCACCAGGCCTGCCAAGGGGGCGGAAATGCCCATCTGAACAAACATTTCATAGCCGAAGCGGTCCTCGGCGATGGGCAGACCGGTGATGTGCCAATCGTCCCCGGCCTCAAAGCCATCAATGTGGGACTGCAGCTCCCGACCAATCGCGTAGCTCTGGTTCTTGTCTTCAATCGGCACGTAGATGGCGGCCGCCTTGCCGTCCTCTGACACCAGGGTGTTGAACAACAGCGGCAGGTCTTCCACGTTCTCGCGGATGGTCCGGGCCTGTGCCTGAGTGTCCGGTGGCTCGCGCATCATCCACTCAAAACGCAGAGTGCCCGCGCCTTCCTGGGTAATGTTGTCGACATTCGACAGGGACATCAGATCCGGGGCAATTACCCCGTCCAGCCCTTCGGCAAACTCACTCAGGCTGTGCAGGTTGGCCAGGGTTTGCGGGTTGTACACGGATTGCTCGTTCACCACGCCCACCACAATGGTGTCGTGCATATCGAAGCGCTCCTTCACTTCGTTGTGAAATACCCGGGCGGGGTTGTCCGTCGGTAGCATGTTCTCCGGGTCCGTGTCGATCTGAATCAGCGGCAGCAGGGCGCTGAACGCCAGGGTCAAAAGGCCCAGCCCCCAAAATACCGCCTTGCGGTGGTTAAGCGCCAGATTTAGCAAGCGTCGGGCCATCAATGAATCTCCAGTAGCGAGCAATAGCAATAGTGTTGAGAGTTATCTAAATTAGAAATATCTAATAAATATACTAAAGCTTGAAAGGGTTGTCACGGGGATATCGATTGATTCTATAAATTAGAAATATCTAAATTATAATTTTTTAATGAAAAGACGGTGAGTGTCACGCAGGAAGTACCTGCGAGCCAATGGCATGGGGCCCAAAAGACCCGGAGAGGTGTTCGAGGTAGGTCGGTCAGGTAGGGTGGATAAGCGGTGAAGCCGCGTCATCCACCAAGGCGACCTGGCGGTATGATGGCACTGAAGGGCTGGGTCAGTCGTTCAATCGAGGTAGGGTGATAAAGAATTCGCTACCCCCCTGAGGTCCATCCCGATAGCCGACTTCGCCACCCAGTTGGCGGCTGATCTCGCGGGTGATTGCCAACCCCAGCCCGGTACCGGGCAGCTTCCGTCGGTCGCTACCATCGGCCTGAGAGAACCGCTTGAACAATTCGCTGCGAAAGTCTGGCGCAATACCGGGACCCGAGTCCCGCACGCGAATTTCAATAACGTTCGCTTGCGGTGCGACCGAAATTTCCACGGCACCCCCCTCGGGAGAAAATTTGATCGCATTAGAGATCAGGTTGTTCAGTGCCTGCATCAGGCGCGTGCCATCGACGTTGACTTGTACCTCTGGCCAGCTATCTGGCGCTACCAATTGAACGTCGTGCTGTGCTCCGTAGCTGGTCATCGAGTCGATGGCTTCATCCAGGAGTGGGCCGACAGTCTGCTGCTCGAAATTCATCGGCATTTTCCCTGCGACGAGTTTCTCCATATCCAGTAGGTCATTGATCAGTGAGGACAAACGGTCTGCGTTTCGTTGAGCGGTATGAAGCATCTTTGCGGCTCTATCTGACATCGAGCCCAAAGCGCCTCCGGCCAGCAGGCCAAGCGATCCCTTGATCGACGTCAGGGGAGTGCGAAGTTCATGGCTGACCGTGGCGATGAATTGATCCTTCATTCGCTCCAGTCGGCGCCGTTCGCTGATGTCTTCGATCAAGGACCAGATTACAGGCCGTCCGTCCGGATCCTGGCTGAGCATGCCCTGCAGTTTTACCGGGTAGCGACTACCATCCTTGCGGATGTACTCCTTCTCGAAAGGGCCATACCGTCCCTGGGTTTTCAGATCGTTCAGTGCCCTCTGTTCGTCTTCAGCGTATTCCTCGGGGGTGATCTGCCAGTAACTCAACTGAACAAATTCTTCGCGGGTGTAGCCGGTGGGTTTGATCAGCGCATCGTTCAGATCAATGAAGCGACCGGTTTTGTAGTCGTTTAACGCCATGCCGATGGGGGCGAACTCAAACAGGCTGCGGAACCGGGTTTCATTTCGCTCAAGTGCCTGTCGCGCCAGCTCTTGATCGTGAATATCGTGCAGGTAGCCGTGCCAAAGGGTGCTGCCGTCACTTAGACGCTCTGGGCGCGCCTGTCCCGCAATCCACCGATAATGGTTATCTCGCGTTTTCACCCGATAGGTTCCCTGCCAGGTTTTGAGGGAGTGGTTCGACGCCTCTATGGTTTGTGTGATTGCCTCCAGGTCGTCGGGGTGAATGGTCTCAAATACGGAACTGGCATCTCTGGCGGCCTGGTCCGGTCTGATACCATAAAGGCTTTCGATCTGATGAGAGCTGAACGGAAAGGTCGATCTGCCATCCGGGAAAAGCCGATACTGATATACCATGCCGGGCAGTTGGGCCATTAGTTTGTTCAATCGCTCATTCCCGGTATCGCTTTCCAATAAGTCTGAAACCCAGCGCGTGAGCAGTCGAATGAACAAACGGTCGGTCTCGTCAAAATCCTCTCCTCGTTGGCTGGACGACGAGAAGTTCAGAGTGCCGAAGGATTCACCTTCGACCGTCAAAGTGACGCCTATGTAAGAGCCCAGGGGTAGACTCTGATAGCACGGGTGCTCGGCGTATGGGCTGCTCGGGGCATCCGAAAGAAACAGTTCCGTCTCTCCCCCGGAAAAGAGCAATTGACACCAGGTGGCGTCCAGGCTGAAGGTCTGTCCCGGCTGAATGCCGGTGTCCGGCTCGGCATCGACCCAGCGAGCGGTATACACGTCACTCTCGATCTTGCTGATAATAGCCAACTCCATGCCGAGAAACTGTCTCGCCTTGGCGAGCGCGTAACACAGTTTGTCGTTGACCGTCTCTCGCGTATTGAAAGCGATATCGTTCAGAAGCACCAATACTTCGTGGTGTTTGTTCAATTGAGCGAGCGATTCTTTTTCGCGGGAAATGTCGACAATCAGCCCTTCAAGAACTCTGTTTTCTGACCTGCTTCCTGCGACCGCACGTCCGCGCTCCTCTACATGGTGAATGCCTCCGGTGCGATGGCGTATGCGGTACTCGAGGTGCCAGTCCTCGTCGTTATCGACCGCGCTTTGGATGGTTTGGGCAACCCGCTCAACATCGTCGGGGTGGATCAGTGTGGTGAGATTGATTTCGGTGTTGTTGATCAGCTCCTCGGCCTTGTAGCCGCTGAGGGTTTGGACCTGATCGTTGACGTAAAGTACAGTCGAGGGGGTGTCGTGTCGGCACCGGTAGGCAACCCCTGGCATGTTGGCGATCAGGGAGGAGAACTCTTCGAGACTTTCTTCGATGGTCTGTTGGGCTTTAATGTCCCGGCTGATGTCGGCATGAGTGCCATACATCAGCAGAGGTTCCCCCTCGGCCGTCCATTCGAAGACCTGCCCCCTGTCGTGCACCCATACCCAATGCCCTTGCTTATGACGCATTCGTGCCTTGCAGTCATAATGTCTCGTCTCGCCACGGAAGTGGGCGTTCAGTAGCGCTTCGGACTGGGCCAGATCGTCCGGATGCGCAAGACTCATCCAGGTGTCGATCGATATGGGCGCCAACTCGGCCAATGTATAGCCGACGATTTCTGCCCAGCGTTCATTGAAAACCGTTTCGCCCGTTTGTACATTCCATTCCCAAGTGCCCACATCGGTGCCTTCAATAACCAGGCGGGCTTGTCGCTCGCTGTCTACCAGCGCTGACTCCAGCTCCAGGCGAGAAGCGCTGATGGGGGCTTCGCTCCGCATCAGGTTTTCGCTCAGAGACACGAGGTCCTTCAATTGGTTGTACTGATCCGCATCAATTGACCGGGGGCGAGTATCGAGCAGGCATAAAGTCCCAATCGGGTGATCGTCGGAATCCCGGAGCGCGGCACCCGCGACGAAACGGACAAAAGGTTCTCCGGACACCCACGGCGAATCTCTGAATTGTGGATCGACTGACGCATCTTCGACGGTGAGCGGGTCAGAGGCGGAGGCACAAAGTATGTGCTCCAGTATCCGGTCACCTTCTGGTATGCCGGAAAGGGCTTGTCCGTCACTGCATACCAGCCGTTGTCGACCATTATCCGTCAGTGAAATCAATGCAATCGGCATGTCGAGGAGCTGTCTCGCCATGCGGTTGATCCGCTCGAGGTCAAGTACGGGGGTGCTGGATGTACTCATAGATGTTATGGCTCTATACCCAACCCGGAGGGTTGTGGGTCAATCGGACAAGGCTAAACACACTTGGTTGCGGCCGGAATCTTTTGCGTCGTACAGTGCGTGATCCGCTTTTTCGATCAGCGTGTCGGGCAGTGCATCCGGAAACTGGTCGCTGTCGGTAACGCCTGCAGAGAGCGTACAGTAAAAATGTCGACCGTTGCCAAAAAACCGTATCCCTGCAAATGCCTCGCGAAGCTCATCCACTAACTGAACGGCTTTCTCGGCGGTGCATCCCGGCAGTACCAGAGCGAACTCTTCACCCCCGTAGCGACCCAGGCGGTCCGTGGCCCGGAAGTGTTGCCGCAAAAACGTCCCTACAGAGCTGATGACCAAATCACCTACCGCGTGACCATATTGATCATTGACCGCTTTAAAATGATCAATGTCCAGCATCACGACACTGAACGGCCTTGCGGTTCTTCTGGAGGCCTGCCATTCCGCCTCAAGGGCTTCTTTGATGCTGGCGTGGGTCATGAGGCCGGTCAAGCCGTCTCGCGTCATCGCGTGCTTCAACTCCCGAAGGCGCCGGACCCGGCTTTCGCTCAGGCTGACAAGCAGCTTTGGATCGACCGGTTTTTCCAGAAATGCATCGCCACCGGTCATCAGGGCCTCGGTGCGCTTTTGCGGGTTCGACTCAGCGGACAGGTACACAATGGGGAGGTTGGCCCAGCGCTCGAATTGGGATAACACGGCCACCAATTCAACGCCCGACACATCAGGGAGGGACAGATCCATAAGAATCAGTTCCGGGTCGAACTCGCTGACCACCTGAAGCAGTTTGTCGGGTTCACTCAGCCAACGCACCTCCATTCCGGCGTGCTCCAGAATGTGCTGGCAGTATTGAGCGAGTGGCGCGTCGTCTTCAACAATCAGAACCCGCTCGGGCTCACCGTCTTTCATTTTCAGTAGCCGAGCGGCATACGCCGCAAGCTGGGGAACGTCCAATGGCTTGGCAAAATAGCCTCGTGCGCCACTGCGGACTGCTTGAAGTCTGGCGCGATATGTCTCTTCCGCTCCGGTAAAGATGATTGGACAATGAAAACCGGCCAACAATGGCTTCCAGTAATCTGAGCCGACTGTCTCAGAGTCCTCAATAGTAGAAGCGCGATGATCAACGATCAGAAGGTCGGGAGTGGGGGCATCACGCTGATTCAACTCAGCGGCATCACGCAAATGTCTGACTTCAAAGCCAAAACTCTGTAGCTGCTGACCTACATACTCAGCCAACATGGCGTCTCTCTCCAGCAGCCAAACCTGGTGTTGACCGTCGGTGTCACTCGTTGAACGCGACTCCAGTCCCAGGGCGCTTTCACCACGTTCATCCGCTCGTAGTGCCTTCTGAAGAAGCTCGGCCCAGTGGGTGGTGGATAACCCCGAGGTCTGGCTTTTTTTTCCGTCAAGGTGGTCCGCCAGCCGTCGCTCCAGGGCTCTGGCCTGGTGTCCCAGCTGTGGGAATCCGAAGGTTCCGGCGGACCCGGCCAAGCGGTGCAGGGCGTGGTGTAGTGCCTGCATGGAATCGCTTTCTGGAGAGTTTTGTCTGGCAGTGCCCATGACGCTTTCAATCTCGGCCAGCTCTCTTTTAAGGCGTTGACGATAAGCGGCTTTCAAAGAGTCCAGACGGGAGTTCAAAACCTGGGTGTCGGAGAAGTCAGCCATTAATTCGATCCCAAATCGCTCGGACATCATCGGCCAGTATCATGGGGTCGAAGGGCTTGCGCACGACATCGTTCACACCCAGGCTCCGATAGCGGTCGAGCTCCTCTGGGTGCACTTTGGCCGTCATGAACGCCACTGCGGTCTCGGAGCTGATGGACCCCTGACGGCGCAAGGCTTCCAGGGTCTCGGGGCCATCCATTTCAGGCATCATGACATCCAGAAGCAGCAGTTGGGGCTCAAAAGCATCGACGTTCGCCAGAGCCGCTTGGCCGGACTCGCAGACGAGAACGTCAAGTCCCCCGAGATCGCGCAGCGCCAGGGTGGCGATTTCACGAATATCCGAGTCGTCCTCGACATACATGACTTTCTCGAGTGGGGGCATGCTCAGGTCTCAATTTGAAGGTTCATTTCTAAATTAGCAGACTCCGATTCAGTAATCCACCAATGACCAGGCCTTCGTTTGGACGGCCCCGTCCCGACGGCATACGCGAGTTTTTAGGCCTGCAGACAAGCGAAGTTAGGCCAAATACCAATAAATTAGAATATGCTAAATTAGATATGTTGACAATTTGTCGATATTGCGTTTTTATGATGTCACTGTCAATACGGAGGCGGAAATCCGAATGAACGCATTCACCGCGGGTCTGGAAGAGATGCAGGCCCACAGCCGCGACGCGGCCAACCTGCTGAAACAGATGAGTAATGAGCACCGGTTGATGGTGCTTTGCACCCTGGGGGCCGGGGAGATGTCCGTGGGCGAGCTGAACGAGCACATTCCCCTCAGCCAGTCGGCCCTGTCCCAGCACCTGGCCAACCTGCGTCGGGCGGGCCTGGTGGCGACCCGCAAGGAGTCCCAGACGGTGTATTACCGCCTGGCGGGAGACAAGGCCATGCGCGTGATCCGGGTGCTGCAGTCCATTTATTGCCCGGGGTTGATGCCCGAGCAGGCCGAGGCGTAAGTAGCGATTACAAACGGATACCACGACAGGTTGCGTAGGGCGGATAAGGCCGCAGGCCGCATCCGCCGTAACCGAACCACGCTGCATCCGCCGTAACCAAGCCTCGCCGCCCCAACGCCACCCGGCCGCAATCCGAACATCAAACATCCAATACCGGAGGCCCCATGCCCAAACAACCGTTGGTCGAACCCTTTCTCGATCCGGATACCGAAACCTTCAGCTACGTGGTCTACGACCACGAAGTCGGCCACGCTGCAGTGATTGACCCGGTGCTGGACTACGACCCCAAGGCCGGCCAGACCAGCACCGAGGGCGCCCAGCGGCTGGTGGATTTCGTGCGCGAGAAACACCTGACGGTCGACTGGATCTTTGAAACCCACGCCCACGCGGATCACCTTTCCGCCGCGCCCTTTGTGCGCGAGCAGGTCGGCGGCGAGCTGGCCATTGGAGATCAGATCGTCCAAGTGCAGGAAATCTTCCGTAAGATCTTCAACTTCGAGAAAGAATTCCTGCCCGATGGCAGTCAGTTCGACAAACTGTTTGCCGAAGGGGAGACCTTCACTTTTGGCGAGCTGGAGGGGGAGGTGATCTACACCCCCGGCCACACCCCGGCGGATATGGCCTGGCGGATTGGCGATGCGATCTTTGTCGGCGACACCCTGTTTATGCCGGACCGGGGCACGGCCCGCTGTGACTTTCCGGGCGGTGATGCGCGCCGGATGTACCGCTCGGTGAAGAAGTTACTGGAGTTTCCGGATGAATACCGGATGTTCATGTGCCACGACTACCCGGGTGAGGAGCGCGACCACCAGTGTGAAACCACCGTGGGGGCCCAACGCAAGGGCAATATCCACGTGGGTGAGGGGAAAAGCGAAGACGAATTTGTGCAGCTGCGGGAGGAGCGAGATGCGACCCTGGGAATGCCGCGGTTGATTCTGCCATCGGTGCAGTTGAATGTCCGGGCGGGCCAGTTCCCGCCGGCGGAGGATAACGGTACCCGGTATTTCAAGATTCCGATCAATACGTTGAGTGGGTGTGGTAAGCCGTAAATTGTTGTGTGAGAGGTGACGGCGGATGCGGCCTCCGGCCTTATCCGCCCTACGCAGCCCACGTCACTCCGCGTAGGGCGGATAAGGCCGGAGGCCGCATCCGCCGTCACCCAAATTTAACGCCGCGGAAACACCCGCAACAACACCAATACTATCCCGCACAATATGGCCACCGGCCAGCTCCCCCACCCCATAAACGGCGTTATGCCGCTTCGGGGTTGCACACTGCCCTCGAGATTCGTCTGCACAAACTGCTCGGCCCGCTTTTCAATCTGACCTTTATGACCCACAAAGGCGCTGACTCCATTATTGGTGGCCCGAATCATCGGCCGCCCGGTTTCCAATGCTCGCATACGGGCCATCTGCATATGCTGCAGCGGGCCGATGGAGTCGGCAAACCAGCCGTCATTACTGATGGTAAGCAGCACCTGCCGATCCCGCGCACTGCGGGCCACCAGGTCCGGGTACACGACTTCATAACAGACAGACGCGGAGATTCCCACATCGCCAATCTGCAATCCGCTTTGCTCCCAGGGGCCGCGGCTGATGATGGAGGTGGGCAGGTCAAAGAAGTCGATCAGCCCGCGCAACCAATCCTCCAGCGGCACGTATTCCCCAAAGGGCACGAGGCGGCGCTTGTGGTAGATCCCCAGCGCCGGGCCGAGCCCGACCACGCTGTTGTAGTACTCCCCTTTGCGTCGCTCATCGAAAATGATCCCGGTGATAAAGCCGGTCTCGGTCTCCTCCGCGCGTACATTGAGCGTTTCCAGATAGGGCAGCATCTGGTGGTACACCCTGGGAATGGCCGCTTCGGGCCAGATCAGCCAGTCGTTGTCCCAGAGGTCTTCGCTCAGGCCATCGAGCCGCTTCAGAGTGGGCTCAAAAAATGTCGGGTCCCACTTACGGTCCTGGGGAATGTTGGGCTGGATCATACCGACGGTGACCGGCTCTCCCTGAGGCTGGGTCCATTCAATCTGGTTCAGCCCCCAACCGATGGGCCAAAGGCCAAACACCAGAAGAGTGGCCGCGATTTGAATGCGCGGGCGGGATGGGCGAAGGAGCCATTGGGCGATGATGCTGGCGGTCAACAACAGGATCAGGCTCAGCCCCAGCACCCCGGTTACCGGCGCCCAACCGGCCAACCAGGTATCCAGATGACCGTAGCCGAGGTACAGCCAGGGAAAGCCGGTCAGCAGCCAGCCGCGCAGCCACTCACCCAACAGGTAGAGCGCGGCGAAGGCGAGCAGGGGGCCAAGTGGGTGCTGGCTGAACCAGCGGCCATAGAGGTAAAACGGCAGGCTGAACACCAGGGCGACAAACAGCACAAACAGCCCGGTCATGACCGCCGCTAGTGGGGCCGAGGCATTGCCGAAGCTGTGGATGCTGATAAAAATCCAGGACACCCCAACCCCGTAGAGGCCGATGCCGAATCCCCAGGCGCGCCACCAGGCGGTGCGACCACTCTGTTGATCCAACAAAAGGGCGAACGCCACCAGGCCGAGTAGCGCCAGTGGCCAAAGGTCAAACGGGGCAAAGCTCAGGGGGACCAGACCGCCGGCGGCCGCACACAGCAGCCAGGCGGCCCAGCCCGGTAGGCGCGCCAGCGCCGCTCGCAGTTCGGTCATGGGGTTATTCGATCAGGGTCAGCCGCACCAGATGGATCTGGCGGTTGTCCGCGTACAGTACCCGGAACTGGAAGTTGTCGATGGTGGCGACTTCGTTGCGCTTGGGCAGGTGTCCGAACTCCTGCATCAGAATGCCGCCGATGGTGTCGAAGTCTTCTTCGCTCAGGCCGGCATCGAAGTAGTCGTTAAAGTCGTCGATGGGGGTCAGGGCCTTGACGATAAAGTCGGTATCGCTGACCCGCTTGATGAACTCGTCGCTGACCTCTTCGTCGGTTTCGTCTTCGATGTCGCCGACGATCTCCTCAAGAATGTCTTCAATGGTCAGCAGCCCGGCGATCCCGCCGTATTCATCGATGACCAGGGCCATGTGGTAGCGCTTTTCCCGGAATTCCCGCAGCAGGACGTTCACCCGCTTACTTTCGGGAATGATGTTGGCCGGGCGCAGGATCGACTCCAGACTGAAGTCGGTGTTCTCTTCGAGCATCATGCGCAGCAGGTCTTTGGCCAGCAGGATGCCTTTGATGTCATCAAAGCTCTCGCCAATCACCGGGAAGCGGGAGTGGCCGGACTCGATGATTTTGGGCAGAAACTCTTTGGGGGTTTCGTCGATACGGATGGCGACAATCTGGGAGCGGGGAATCATCAGTTCCCGCGCCTGAAGGAGCGAGACGTCCAGGGCCCCCTCGATGATACTCAGTGCCTCCTGGTCGAGCAGTTTGTTGTTGGCGGCTTCTTTGATGATTTCCAGCAGTTCCTCGCGGGACTGCGGCTCACCGTTGAAGGCCTGCATCAACTTGTGCAACCAGGACCGGTCGGCGCGTTCGGTCTTGTCCGATCGGTCGGTTTTATCGGCTTTATCGGAGTAGCGGGTCTGAAGGCTGCTACTCGGAGGGTCATCGTTCATGGGTTTGAATCTGTCCTGTTGGTTGGCTTGCGCCGGGTATCGGGGCCTCGTCGTAAGGCGACGGGTAGTGTAACCGAGTCAGAATCCGGGTTTCCAGGCTTTCCATCTGGTCGGCTTCCTCCGGATCAATATGGTCATAACCTAGCAAATGCAAGGTCCCGTGCACAAGCATGTGAGCCCAGTGGGCCTCGGGGCTTTTGCCCTGCTCCTTTGCTTCCCGCGCCACCACCGGGGCGCAGACTACCAGATCGCCAAGCAAGGGCAGTTCCAGCTCGGCAGGCAGGTCGGCCGGAAAGGACAAAACGTTGGTCGGTTTGTCCTTGCCCCGATAGCGGTGGTTGAGGGCCTGGCTTTCGGCCTCGTCGACGATACAGACGCTGACCTCGGCATCGGGCTGATGGGCGCCCGCCTCAAGGGCTGCGCCAATCCAGCGTTCGATCAGCTCGGAAGAGGGGAGGCCGTCGTCCTCGGAGGCGACAGCGATATCGATGGTCAGGGGCACGTCAGTCGTCCGGGTGGCTCTCGTCGAAGGCGTCGTAGGCTTCCACGATGCGCTGCACCAGTGGGTGGCGCACCACGTCCTTGGCGGTAAAGTGGGTGAAGCTGATGCCATTGACGTTCGACAGCACCTCAATGGCGTGCCGCAGCCCGGATTTCTGGCCTTTGGGCAGGTCGATCTGGCTGGGGTCGCCGGTGATGACGGCGGTGGAGCCAAAGCCGATCCGGGTCAGAAACATTTTCATCTGTTCCCGGGTGGTGTTTTGGCTTTCGTCCAGAATCACAAAGGCGTTGCTCAGGGTGCGACCGCGCATGTAGGCCAGTGGGGCCACTTCGATCACGTTGCGCTCGATCAGTTTACCGACGGTTTCAAAGCCCAGCATTTCAAACAGGGCGTCGTACAACGGCCGCAGGTAGGGGTCCACCTTCTGGGCCAGGTCACCGGGCAGAAAGCCCAGCTTCTCGCCGGCTTCCACCGCCGGGCGTACCAGCAGAATCCGCTCGACTTCGTCTTTGAGCAGGGCTTCCACCGCGCAGGCGACCGCCAGGTAGGTTTTCCCGGTACCGGCCGGGCCCGTGCCGAAGTTGATGTCGTTGGCCTGGATGGCTTTCACATAGCGCTGCTGATTGCCGCCCCGGGGCTTGATGGTGCACTTCTTGGTGCGAATCAGCGTCATGCCGCCGGAGGCCTGATCGCCACCGGTACCGGATTCGGCGGCACCCTCGTCGGTCACGCGGTCATTCAGTTGGTCCATAAGCTCCTCGATACCGGAGGTTTGCAGGGCAAGGTGAATTTCGTCAGGGGTGAGCTCCGCCGTGTTGGTTTCGCGGTAGAGGCTCTTGAGCAGCTCAGCGGCGGTCTCGGTGGTCTGGGCATCACCGGTCAGCGCGAACTGGTTGCCGCGGTTGCGAATCTGGATATTGAGGCGCTCTTCGATCTGGCGCAGGTGCTGGTCGAACTGACCACAGAGGCTGGCGAGACGGCGGTTGTCGTCGGGTTCCAGGGTCACCCGATGGGTGACAGCGTCGGGGCTGGTTACTGCGTGACTATTCAATGAGGTGTCGTTCTCCTGTTTATGGACTTACTTTAAGCCTAAACCATAAAAATGATGGCGAAAAGGCAAATCTTCGGCCGTTTGTTTCTTAGCCCGGGTGGTTTTGCGAACCCTGGGTTATAAGAGGCTCTTGTGGTTATCTGAGCGTCCGGTCCGGGAAGGGGAAGGCCGTTCAAGACACGCCGTAAATACGGTCCTCTTCGCGCTCCCGGCGCTTCGGGACACTTCCCACATCCATGTGGGGCGTCCACGCAGGCTCGAATCGCGGGTCCCCCGCTCCACGGTCTTGAACGGTCTTCCCCTTCCCGGACCTCTGAAGTAGCGTCTCGCTTGGGTAACGGCGGATGCGCTGCGCTTATCCGCCCTACACGAACTACCATGCTATGCGTAGGGCGGATAAGGGCGAAGCCCGCATCCGCCGTCACCCCTTGTCCGGTGAGCACCCCGTTGGGCGCGAATTTACCCCGGAGGGCACGGTGCCGGGTAACCTCTTCTCAAACCCTCGCTTCACGGATGAAGCGAGGGAGCTACAGGGACGTATTCATCGCGTTTTGAGAAGAGGTTACCCGGTAGCGTGCCCGGACTCCCTACGGAGTCAATCTCTGACGCAGTATCAAGCCGCCCAATCCTGATCCAACTCGGAGCTCAACAAGGTCCCGCGCAGCGAATTCGGTAATGCCTCTTCGATCAGAATATCCGCAAACTTGCCGATCAACGCCGGGTCATCGCAGCGGAAATTTACCACCCGGTTGTTCTCCGTGCGCCCGGACAACTGACCTGGGTCCTTCTTGGAGTACCCGCTGACCAACACCCGCTCGGTATTGCCCACCATCTTGCGGCTGATGTCCTGGGCCTGCTGGGTGATACGGGTCTGCAGAATTTTCAGACGCTCTTTCTTCACTTCCATCGGCGTCTCGTCCGGCAGATCCGACGCCGGGGTGCCCGGGCGGGGGCTGTAGATGAAGCTGAAGGAGGTATCAAAGCCAATATCATGAATCAGTTTCATGGTGGCCTTGAAATCCGCGTCGGTTTCTCCCGGGAAGCCGATTATGAAGTCCGAGGAGAAGCTGATGTTCGGGCGGTTGGCCTTCAGGCGGCGCAGCTTGGACTTGTATTCCAGGGCCGTGTGGCCGCGTTTCATGGCCATCAGAATCCGGTCTGAACCGCTCTGTACCGGCAGGTGAATATGGCTGACCAGCTCCGGCACTTCGTTGTAGACATCAATCAGCGAGTCGCTGAATTCCACCGGGTGAGAGGTGGTGAAACGGATGCGGTCGATGCCGTCGATAGCGGCGACGTAGGTGATCAGCTCGGCCAGGTCGACCACGGTTCCGTCGCTGTTTTCGCCCCGGTAGGCGTTGACGTTCTGGCCCAGCAGGTTGATTTCCCGCACGCCCTGACCGGCCAGGTGCACGATTTCGGCGAGCACATCGGTGACCGGACGGCTGACTTCCTCGCCCCGGGTGTAGGGCACCACGCAGAAGGTGCAGTACTTGGAGCAGCCTTCCATGATGGAGACAAAGGCACTGACCCCGTCGGACTCTGGCTGGGGCAAGTGGTCAAACTTCTCGATTTCCGGGAAGCTGATGTCCACCACGGCGCTGTCGCCACGCGGGGTCTCGATCATTTCCGGCAGGCGGTGCAGGGTCTGGGGGCCAAAAATCATGTCCACGAAGGGCGCCCGCTTGGAGATGGCTTCCCCTTCCTGGCTGGCCACACAGCCGCCCACGCCGATCTTGAGGTCCGGTTTGGCGTCTTTCAGTGACTTCCAGCGGCCCAGCTCGTGGAACAGCTTCTCCTGGGCCTTCTCCCGGATGGAGCAGGTGTTGATCAGGATCACGTCCGCTTCTTCCGGGTTTTCCGTGGCCACCATCTGGTGCGATTCGCCCAGCAGGTCGCGCATGCGGGCGGAATCGTACTCGTTCATCTGACAGCCGTGGGTCTTGATGTAGAGCTTTTTCGGCGTCGGGGTGCTGTGCTCGGTGGTCATGGCAACAACCTGGTTAAAAAATGGTCAAATTCGAGGTCGCGCATTATAGCGATCTTGGGCCTGAAATCCCATAGATTGATCAAAATCTACCCAAAAATGGGTCTATTCAGCACGGGATTTGTGCTATTCTTCGCGCCCTTTCGATTTGTCTGGAAAACCCGAGCAGTACTATGGCCGCAAAACCCGTCTACAAAGTCATTTTCGTCAATCAGGGCCAGGTCTATGAGGTCTTCGCCTGCGCCATTTATCAGAGCGAAATGTACGGCTTTATTGAAGTGGAAGAGTTCGTTTTCGGTGAGCGCAGCCAGTTGGTGGTCGACCCGTCGGAAGAGAAGCTCAAAAACGAATTCGCCGGGGTCAAGCGCTCCTATATTCCCATGCACGCCATCGTTCGTATCGATGAGGTGGAAAAGGAAGGCGCGGGCAAGATCAGTGAATTCAAGGGCGAGAAGGTCACCCAGTTCCCCTACAGCAATTTTGCCCCCAAGCCGGGCTCGGATAACTGAGTCCGGACGCCATCGCTGGCGGCTGATCTTTCTACCTACCGGCTGAAAAACCGGATCAGTCGCCCGATCAGCATCCGCAGGTGGGCCATCATGGCCCAGATGAAGCCCGCACCCCCCACCAGTAAGCTCGCCAATACCACAAGCTCCTGCTCGATCGATGGTTCGATCAGCGTATTGGCGATATACAGCCCAACCACGCCGAGAAAGAACAGCGAAACCCCCAACCGAAACTGGCGGAAGCCCTGCTCCAGAGAGCCGGTGTAGTGCGCCTTTAGGGCGGCGAGCCATGAGTGCTTCATAAAATTGCCGGGTTCGCGATTGAAAAGCGTGTATTCCGCGTTAATTTACGGTATATAGCCGTCTGACGGCGCCGGTCCCATGGCGCCCCGGAACGTAAAGGCAGGACCACGATTGAGCACCCAACCCCTACCGCCCCGGGGCCCCTCCGACGGCGACACGCTGGATTATATCGCCGAGCAACTGGAAACCCGAGGCTATGCGGTGATACCCGCCGCTGTCCCCCCGGCACTGGTGGATCGGCTGTTTATTGAACTCAAGCAGCTCGACAGTGCGGAGTTCAAACCGGCGGGTATTGGCCGTCAGGACGACTTTCAGGTTAACCGGTTTGTGCGCTCGGACCAAATCTGTTGGTTGCAGGGGCAAAGCGAGGGCGCCGGCGGTTTTCTCGATTGGATGGAGCAACTGCGCCAGGGGCTCAACCGCCGCCTGTTTCTCGGGCTGTTTGATTACGAAGCCCACTTCGCCAGCTACCCGCCCGGCGCCTTTTACAAGAAGCACCTGGATGCGTTCAAGGGGCAGTCCAACCGGGTGCTGTCCACGGTCTTTTATCTCAACCCCCAATGGCAATCGAATGACGGTGGCGAGCTGGTGATTTACGCCGAAGACGGTGAGTCAGAGCTGGAGTGCGTCCGTCCCGAATACGGCAAGCTGGTGATTTTCCTCAGCGAAGTGTTCCCCCACGAAGTCCGTCCCGCCCAGCGTGAGCGCTATAGCATTGCGGGCTGGTTCCGGGTGAATAACAGCTCGGCGTTGGTTCCTGATCCGCCCAGATAGTGGCGTCTACCCGGCGCAGGGAAGCAGGAATCCCGCTTGGCCTTTGTGGATTGAGCTGCTATCGTCAATGATTCCGCGCTGTTGCAGCGCGAGCATCACTCACAGCAGTAGGGATCCGGCTATGCAGATTGACTGGCGCGAATACGCCTGTGGCGACTTCTACGACGAACTGATCAGCTCCCCCGGCAACCCGCGCAAAGCGGCCCGCCATCTGGCCAATTACCTTGCCTCTCTCAGCGGCGAGGAGCTTCAGGAGCGCAAGCTCTCCGCCGAGCTGGCGATCAAGACCATGGGGATCTCCTTCACCGTCTACAGCGACGCGGGCAATATTGACCGCGACTGGCCCTTTGACATCATTCCCCGGGTGATTTCCCAGCGCGAGTGGGAAAAAACCGAGCGCGGCCTGATCCAGCGCCTCAAGGCACTCAACTGCTTTATTGACGATGTCTACAACGAGCGCAAGATCATCAAGGACGGGGTTTTCCCGGAAGAGCTGTTGGCGGATTCCAAAAACTTCCGGCCGGAGTGCATTGGCATGAAGCCGGCGTTTGGGGTCTGGGCGCATATCTGCGGCACCGACCTGATTCGCGACGAGAAAGGGCAGTTTTACGTCCTGGAAGACAACCTGCGGGTTCCCTCGGGCGTGTCCTACATGCTGGAGAACCGCAAGGTCACCAAGCGGGTGCTGCCGGAGCTGTTTGAAAACCATACCATTCTGCCGGTGACCGAATACCCCAACCAACTGTTCGATACCCTGGCGGCGATTTCTCCGCGCCCCATGGAGTTTCCCGAAGTGGTGGTACTTACTCCGGGCATCTACAATTCCGCCTATTTTGAGCACTCCTATCTGGCTCAACAGATGGGTGTGGAGCTGGTGGAAGGCAGTGACCTGGTGGTAGAGGATGACATGGTGTACATGCGCACCATCAATGGCCTGGCCCGGGTGGATGTGATTTACCGGCGGATCGATGACCTGTTCCTCGACCCGGAGATGTTCAATCCCGATTCGGTGCTGGGTGTACCGGGGTTGATGCGCGCCTGGCTCAAGGGCAATGTCGCCTTGGCCAATGCCCCCGGCGCAGGGGTGGCGGATGACAAGCTGGTCTACACCTACGTGCCCAAGATGATCAAATACTACCTGGACGAAGACCCGATTCTGCCCAATGTGCCCAGTTATCTGTGCAACGACAAAAAGGATCGGGACTATGTGCTGGCCAACCTCGACAAACTGGTGGTCAAGCCGGCCAATGAGTCCGGCGGCTACGGTATGTTGATGGGGCCCCAGGCGAGCAAGAAAGAGCGGGAAGCCTTCGCCCAGAAGATCAAGGCCAATCCGCGCAACTATATGGCGCAGCCGTTGATGTCCCTGTCCACGTCGCCGGTGGTGACGCCGCGCAACGCCGAACCGCGACACATCGACTTGCGGCCGTTCATTCTTCAGGGGCGGGATCATCATGTCACCCCCGGTGGCCTGACCCGGGTGGCGATGACCAAGGGCTCCTTTGTGGTGAACTCCTCCCAGGGGGGTGGCAGTAAAGACACCTGGATCGTGGTTGAGGGGGATAAATAAGATGTTGTCACGAGTTGCAGAACGTATTTACTGGATGAGCCGATACATGGAGCGCAGCGAAAACGTGGCGCGCCTGGTCAATGTCAACTCTCACCTGCTGATGGATCTGCCCCGGGGTATCCGGGTGGGCTGGGGCTCACTGATCAAAATCAGTGGCACCGGCGATTACTTCAATCGGGGCGATACCGAGGAAGCCGATGAGCGCACGGTGGTGCGCTTCATGCTGTCGGATCGCGACAATCCGGCCTCGCTGCTCAACTCACTGAGCTGGGCGCGGGAGAATGCGCGTATCACCCGGGAAATCATTCCCATGGAAGCCTGGGAGCTGATCAACAACCTGTATCTCGAGGTGAAGGACAATCTGTCCAAGTCGGTGGCCCGGCGCGAGCGCAACCGCGTGCTGCATACGGTCATTGCCAGCATTCAGCAGTTCACCGGTCTGCTGGCGGGCTGTATGAGTCACAACAGCGCCTATGACTTCATCCGCATCGGACGCAATCTGGAACGGGCCGATATGACCACCCGCATTGTCGATGCCGGCTCGGCGAACCTGTTGCCCCACCTCAGCGGTGAGGAAGATGTACTGGAGCCCTACGACAATATTCTCTGGATGAGTGTGTTGCGCTCGCTCAGCGCCTATCAGATGTACAGCCAGCATGTGCAGGACCGGGTGAACGCGGAGGATGTGGTGACCTTTCTGTTGCAGGACGGTATGTTTCCGCGTTCAGTGTCCCACAGCCTGGGTGAGCTGGAATCCTGCCTGCACAAGTTGCCCAACAGTGATGAAGCCCTGCGGGCGGTGACCGGCGTGCGCCGTCGCCTGCGCAGTGCCAACATCCCCGAGCTGCTCGAATCCGGCCTTCAGGAGTACGTCGACAACGTGCAACTGGAAGTGGCGGATATTCACCGGCAGATTGCCAATACCTGGTTCCTGCCTGTCGCCCCTCAGGCCCAGAGCCAATAACCCCTATGAAAGACTTCAAGTGCACCTGCGGCCAGCGCGTTTTCTTTGATAATAGCGAGTGCCTGAACTGCGGGCGCCTGCTGCGGTTTGATCCCGAGCGGCAGGATATGGTGGCGCTGATCCGCGAAGCCGACGGAGTGTTGGTGAGTGCCTCGGGCGAACGCTTTCACGACTGTCGCAATCACATCGAATATCAGAGCTGCAACTGGGTGCTGCCCGCCGGTGATCGTCACCGCTACTGTCGGTCCTGTCGATTGAACAAGATCGTACCGCACCTGGAACGCCCCGGGAATGTGCGCCACTGGGCCAAGCTGGAATCGGCCAAACGCCATCTGATCTACACCCTGATGCAGCTCGGGCTGCCGGTGCAGGGGCGTCATGAGGCGCCCAAAATCGGCCTGCAGTTCGCGTTCCTGGAGGACAGCCGCTCCAACGCCAATGTGCGTGAATCCTATGTGGCCACCGGCCACGCCATGGGGTTGATCACCCTGAACCTGGCCGAGGCGGACGATGCCTACCGGGAGCGGATTCGCCAGCAACTGGGGGAGTACTACCGGACCCTTCTCGGGCACTTTCGCCACGAGAGCGGTCACTATTACTACGACCTGCTGGTGCGGGGGACGGCCTGGGAGCAGGAGGTGATCGAGGTGTTTGGCAATCCCCACGTGGATTATCAGCAAGCGCTGAAAAGCCATTATAAGCAGGGGGGCAACCCGAATTGGCAGGGTACCCACATCAGCGCCTATGCCTGTTCACACCCGCTGGAGGATTGGGCCGAAACCTGGGCGCACTACCTGCACATGTGGGATACCCTGGACACCGCCCGGGCCTTTGGCTCCGCCCCCGTGGTGGCGACGGATTCGGTGGACGAGCTGGTCCAGAGCTGGGTGGAATTGACCGTGGTGCTCAACGCCCTGAATCGCAGCATGGGCCTGCCGGACGCCTATCCGTTCGTGCTGACCGACTCAGTGATCGCTAAGCTTCGTGTGATTCATCGGGTGATTGCGGCTGCCAGTCAATAGGCGGCAGTTGAACGAATGCCTCCACCAGGCGCGCATCCCAGGCTTTTTTCAGTTCCCGCAGATACTCATCGTCTTCATCGAAGCGGTTATGCTGACCGGTGAAGGAGTCCTTCTCGTAGCGCAGCAGCTCGATGGGAGGCCCCACCGTCAGGTTACTGCGCATGGTGGAGTCCATGGAGACCAGGGCGCACAGAGCGCTGGTGTCCAGGTCGGTCTTGGCGGTCAGGATACGGTCCAGAATCGGTTTGCCGTACTTGCTTTCCCCGATCTGCAGATAGCGGGTGTCTTTCGACGTGGTGATATGGTTGCCCGCCGGATACACCATCATCACCCGGGGCTTCTCGCCCTGGATCTGCCCGCCGATGATAAAGCTCGCCTCAAAGTTGGCGCTGGTGTTATCGGAGTGTTTTTCCTGCTGGGCGCGATTGACCTCACCCAGATATTCGGCGGCGTCGCTCATGGACTCAACCGTTTTCAGGCTCTGTTCGGCACCATCCTTTATGTCCCGCTTCAAGCGGGAAATCACTGCTTGGGTGGTGCCCAGGTTCCCGGCGGAGAGCACCACAAACTGACGTTCGCCCTCAATTCCGAAGCGGTACATCTTGCTGTAGGTGCTCACCTGGTCGACCCCGGCGTTGGTGCGTGAATCCGAACAGAACACCAATCCGTTCTCGACGTTGATGGCCAGGCAGTAGGTCATAGTTGGGCTCGCCCAGTAACTCAAAGGGCGCCTAGGTTAAGAGCAGTCATCCGGAGCGTCAAGGAGCGGGTGACCGAAGGGGTGGGTAACCGCTGTCAATTTGCCCGACGAGGCCCCGAATTCAGTGGTCCGACGCAGGTTTTGACGGGGAGGGTTTTGTCGAAGCGCTTTACAGGATTGGCGCCAAAAGCATTGTCGGAGGATGGGTGTTTGCGCGAAAAAATTTAACCTATTGTTTTTAAAGGGTTTTTTAATTCTGGCTCTTTCGTTGCATTAAATGCCATATTGGGATGGCGCTTAAACCCACCAAATATTGGCATATGACACGGATCTGGAATTATGAAAGACGGAATTCATTTCACACAGCGCTGGCTAAAGGGCCTCGCTATAGCTCTGCTGCTTGGCGCACCCCTGGCAAGCGCGGATCTGATTACCTTTGATGATCTGGACCCCTCAGAAGGCAGTGTGTCCGAACAAAGCTATGCGGGGTTCAACTGGGACAGTCGCTGGGGGCTGGGCGACTCCGGTATGTCGGGGTTCGGCGATGCGGCGCACAGTGGTAGCCAGTTTCTGTTCAATCAGGGGTTCGAAAGTAACCTGGAAATTACCCGCGATAATCCCTTTGATTTTATGGGGGCCTATTTCGCGTCGACCAGCAATTACAACAACATGTCGTTCTGGATTACCCTGGTGGCTTATGATGGTCAGGGCAATAAGGTCGGCGAGCTGGTCGACGCGCAGATCAACCCGGACTTCGAAAACCAGCCGCTCTGGATTGCGGCTGACTTTACCAATGTTTCCAGGCTGGTCGTTGACGCTGCCGGTGGCATCTTCGCCATGGACAGCCTGCAGTTCCAGGATACAGCCGTTTCGGTTAACGAGGCTGGTGGCTTCGTCTTGCTGCTGATCGGTCTCGGTGGCCTCTGGGCTGCCCGTCGCCGCGTCCATTAACCCCCGCCATGGGGCCAGATGATATACTGGCCCCATGACCGATACCTCCTCTTCATTTCGTCACCTTCCCCAATTCGATAACCGCTGGTTGAGGGCCTTGCCGGCCGACCCGGTGGCGGACAATGTGCCGCGCCCGGTGACCGGCGCCAGCTACAGCTGGGTTGCCCCGCGACGGGCCAGTAAACCGACTCTGGTTGCCTACGCCCGCGAAGTGGCCGATACGCTCGGGTTCCTGCCTGAAGACTGTGACAGCCAGGCGTTTGCCGAGGTGTTTGCCGGCAACGCGCTGTTGCCCGGTATGGAACCGCACTCCACCGTCTACGGTGGTCACCAGTTTGGTCACTGGGCCGGGCAGTTGGGTGATGGCCGGGCCATCAATCTGGGCGAGGTTCTGAACGAGGCGGGTGAGCACTGGACCCTGCAACTCAAGGGCGCCGGGCGCACGCCCTATTCCCGGGGCGCCGATGGTCTGGCGGTGCTGCGCTCCTCGGTGCGTGAGTTTCTCTGCAGTGAAGCCATGCACCATCTGGGCGTCCCGACCACCCGGGCACTGAGCCTGGTACTCACTGGCGATAAGGTTGAACGGGACATGTTCTACGACGGCAACGTCCAGTGGGAGCCCGGAGCGGTGGTCTGCCGTGTGGCCCCATCGTTTACCCGCTTCGGCCACTTTCAGCTGCATGCGGCCCGCGGGGAGCATGAGCTGCTCCAGCAATTGCTCGACGTGACGATACAGACTGACTTCCCTCACCTCGGCGCGCCGGGCCGTGACACCTACCTGCGATGGCTGGAAGAGGTGGCGGTGCGCACCGCCGAGATGGTGGCCCACTGGATGCGGGTGGGGTTTGTCCATGGCGTGATGAACACCGACAATCTGTCGGTACTGGGGCTGACCATCGACTATGGCCCCTATGGCTGGCTCGAAGGCTACGACCCGGACTGGACTCCCAACACCACCGACGCCCAGGGGCGTCGCTATCGATTCGGCGCTCAACCCCAGGTGGCACTGTGGAATCTCGCTCAGCTGGCCAATGCTATTCATCCTCTGATTGGCGAGGTAGAGCCCCTACAGGCGGTGCTGGATGTCTATCGCGAGGAATATCAGCGCTGCTGGCAGCGGGATATGACCGCAAAGCTGGGCCTGAGCCGCTGGGAGGATGGGGACTCGGTGCTGGTGTCTGAACTGCAGCAGGTATTGCAGAGCGCCGAGATCGATATGACGATTTTCTTCCGCCGCTTGGCGGATTTCCATCCGGATGGCGAGACTCCCGGAGAAGAGGCGGACAGCGCTCAGCTGCTGGAGCCGGTCCTGGAAGCCTACTACCAGCCACCGACCTTCGAAGCCGAGCACACCATGGCCGAATGGTTGCGTCGCTATCGGGACCGGTTGATTCAGGACCGGGTACTGCACGGTACCGAAGACGCTCAGCGGCGGGCCCTGATGAACCGCACCAACCCCAAGTACGTGCTGCGCAACTACATGGCCCAGCAGGCCATTGATCGGGCCGAAGCGGAGGATTTCAGTGAAATTCATCGGCTGCAGGAACTTCTGCGTCGACCCTACGACGAACAGCCAGAGAACGCCGCTTACTTTGCCCGCCGGCCCGAGTGGGCCCGGCGCAAGGCGGGCTGCTCCATGCTCTCCTGCAGCTCCTGATGATCTGAACAGTTAAAGGAAACGATCTATTTATGATGATTCTCGGAAAACTCATTGGCGGTGTGCTTGGCTGGTTTATGGGTGGCCCCTTGTTGGCTCTGCTGGGCTTGGTGGTGGGCCACCTTTTCGATAAGGGGTACAACCAGATTCAGGCGGAGGGCTCGCCCGAGCGGCGTCGGGAAATCGAACAGACTTTCTTCGAGACGGTGTTTCGCCTGCTGGGCCACCTGGCAAAGGCCGACGGTCGGGTGTCCGAATCCGAAATCAAGCAGACCGAAGCCTACATGAACGAGATGGGGCTTACCCCCGAGCATCGCCAGCAGGCGATCGCCTTGTTCAAGGAAGGCGTGGCGACGGAGTTTGACCCCGATGCCCAGGTGGCCCGGTTCCGGGAGGTCTGTGGCCGTCGCGCCAATCTGGTGCGGATGCTGCTGATCTACCTGGTCAACATTGCCCTGGCCGACGGCGAGCTGGATGAGCAGGAAGTCCAGGTGCTGCGTCAGATTGCCCTCGGGTTGGGCCTGTCCAGCGCCATGTTTGAGCAGTTGCTGCGGATGATCCAGGCCCAGAACAGCTTCAGTGGCCAGCAGCGCTATCAGGGTGGGGCCAGCGGACCGTCAGCCCGGGACCGGCTCAGGCAGGCCTATGATGCCTTGGGTGTCTCTCCCGAGGCGAGTGATGCCGAGGTGAAGAAAGCCTATCGGAAGTTGATGAGTGAGTATCACCCGGACAAGTTGATCGGGCAGGGGGTACCGGAGGACATGATCAAGGAGGCCACCGAGCGCTCCCAGGAAATCCGTACCGCCTATGATCTGATCAAGGAAGAGCGCGCCCGCGCCTGAAACCGCGCAGCAATAGCGCCCCGGACAGGGCCCAGAGAATCAGGGTCAGTAGCAGCAGGAGTGCGCCGATAAAACCGAACAGGTCCGGCGCCTTCATCAGTGTGGTCATCAGGGAGTCCTGGTAGTAGAAAAACCAGGGATGATCCTCGGGGAAGGCGTATTCGTGCAGCCAATAGAAGACCTTCACCGGGCCGATCACCCAGAGTGCGACACCGCCAACCGCCAGGCTGGCACCGGTCACCCACAATACCTTCCGCGGCCTGGGTGGTGTCAGCTGGCGCTGGCGCGCGTAGAGCACCAATACGACCAGTAATACCGCCGCCGTCAGGCCCGCCAGATAGTAGTGATCCACCAGCCGAGCCACATCCTGAAGGTGAATGACTTCGGGGAGGCGCATCAGCGTGGTGCTTTGGCCGTTGGGCAGGGTGTACTGAATCTCCGCCAGACCCTCGCCACTGCTCTGAATGCTGCGGGTGATTTCGCCGAACAGGCGCACATGCTCTTCCTGTGATGTCTCGCCAAACCCGGTTTTGTACCGGTTTTCCGGTCCGAAACGCTCGATGTGCTGATCAATTTCCAGGAGCGGGTAGGCCAGGGAAAACCCGAAGTCCACTTGAGCAAGCAGGTGCCAGGCCAGCAGACTGGCGGCCAGAAAGTGGCTGACAAACAGAAGTGGCCACAGCGCCAACCGGTTGAACCAGTGGCTGGATTGATGAAGCAGTGATGTCAGCATGGGCCTTCCTTTATTCGTGGAGGACCCATGATGCCAAGAGTCGAGAGATCCGGAAAGTCTTACTGTTTTGTCTGCTGCGGCTTATAGGAAAACTGCACCAGAATCAGGGCGGCAATGAGTACCCAGCCGGTGCCGCTGAAAATCTGAAGGGCGGTCAGATCCCGGTCGATCAGCACTCCGAACAGAAAGGGTGAGATGGCGGTAGAGATGATCATCAGGGAGCTCATCAGGGAGCGGATGGAGCCGAGCTTGGCAGTACCGTACACCTCGGCCCAGAGCGCACCCCCCACGGGACTGCCGGAGCCAATGGTCATGGCCAACAGCATCATGAACGGCGGCGCCACCCAGTTGCCTTTCAAGTATGCGAGTACAAATACCGCCCCGGTCAGGGGGACCAGGACAAAACGCAGCACCGTCTGGGCACTGAAGCGATCAATCAGAATGCCGGTGACCAGTTGCGCCACCCAGTGGGTGACGCCGTAAATAATGAAACAGCTGGCCAGCCAGGCGGCCGACCAGTCTTTCTCGGCCAGAATAAAACCCTGCTGGATGAAAATGCCGGTCACCATAAACGGACCGCCCAGCACCGTGGGCAGAGCCAGCCAGAACCGGTAATCCTTGAGCATGTCCCGCCGCCCGGCGCTGCGTTTGAGTACCTCAGCGTCCGCAGTGGCGGGGCGGCTGCGGGTGTCCACCGGGGCCTGTTTGAGCAGCCAGAGCATGAGGGGAATGTAGAGCACCACGGTCAGCAGGGCGATGACGCCCCAACTGCCCCGCCAGCCGATCAGAGTGATCAGTGCCACTGCCGCAATGGGCAGAATCACCTCGCCGACCGGTACGCCGCTGGCCGAGACGCTCAATGCCTTGCCCCGGTCCCGGTCGAAATAGCGGGCCATGGTGGTCTGTGCGGTGTGGGGCAGCAGCCCCTGGCCGCAAAAACGCAGAAGAAACAGTCCGAGTAACAACAGCAGGGGGTGATAGGCCAGCGCCATCACGATGCCGGCTAGCGTGAGCCCCACGGCAGAAAGGGAGGCAAAGAAACGCAATGGCAGCCGGTCAATCAGCCCCCCGAACACCATGATCAGCAGGCCGCTGGTCAGTGTGGCAATGGAATACAGGGACCCGTACCGACCGGCGGACAGCCCCAGAGACTCCTGAATGGGCGTACCGTACCAGCTGATGAAAAACGACTGCCCGAAGTTACCCCAGAAAATACTGATAAACCCAAACGCCAACAGTGGCCAGGACTGGGCGATAAAACGAAAATAATTCTGCACAGTACCCTCTCGGTCTTCAGCAGGTGATCGACTTTAGCGGATGAGCAACCGTTTGAGCGTGCTCTGATAGAGCGCGGTCAGGGTGTCCAGATCTTCCGCTTTAACACACTCGTCCACCTTGTGAATGGTGTCATTGCGCGGACCGAGTTCGACCACCTGGGCCCCGGTAGGTGCGATAAAACGCCCATCCGAGGTGCCGCCGGCGGTGGAGAGTATCGGCTTCTGCCCGGTGTGCTGTTCTACCGCTTTGACGACGGCGTCGACCAGCTCGCCCTCGGCGGTCAGGAAGGGTTGACCACTGAGTTTCCAGTCGAGCTCGTAATTCAGCTGGTGTTTATTCAGGATCGTTTCGGTGCGTTCACGCAACTGCGTTTCGGTCACTTCCGTGGAAAAGCGGAAATTGAACACCACTTCGACGTCGCCGGGGATCACATTGGTGGCCCCGGTGCCGCCGTTGATATTGGAAATCTGGAAGCTGGTGGCGGGAAAGAATTCGTTGCCCTGATCCCACTCCTGTGCCGCCAGCTCGGCGAGCGCCGGGGCGGCTTTGTGAATCGGGTTGTCGGCCAGGTGAGGGTAGGCCACATGCCCCTGAACGCCTTTGACTCGCAGGATGCCACCAAGGGAACCCCGGCGACCGTTCTTGATCACATCGCCCACCCGGTCGGTACTGGAGGGCTCACCCACGATGCACCAGTCGATTTTCTCCTGGCGGGCTTCCAGCCACTCCACCACTTTCACAGTGCCGTTCACCGAGGGGCCTTCCTCATCGCTGGTGATCAGAAAACCGATCCGGCCCTGATGATCTGGATGCTCCGCCACAAATTGCTCGCAGGCCACAACCATGGAGGCCAGAGAGCCTTTCATATCCGCCGCGCCCCGACCGTACAGCATGCCGTATTCGACCACCGGTTCGAACGGGGGATGTTGCCACTGACCTTCCGGGCCGGTGGGCACCACATCGGTGTGCCCGGCAAAGGCCAGCAGTGGCCCGTCGGTGCCCCGGGTGGCCCAGAAGTTGTCCACCTCTTCAAACCGCAACCGTTCCACCTGAAAGCCGATGGCCTCCAGGCGCTGGATCATCAGGTCCTGACAGCCGGCGTCGTCGGGGGTGACCGAGCGACGGCGGATCAGGTCGTGGGCGAGTTGGAGTGTGGGGGTCATAGCAGGTCTCTTGGGGTGTCGGCGGATGCGGCTTTTGGGAACGGCGGATGCGGCCTTTGGCCTCCGAGGCGTCGGACCGATCCGCCCCACGGATATTGCCGTGGTTTGCGTAGGGCGGATAAGCGCTTTGCGCGCATCCGCCGTAACCTAACCTAACTTAATTGTTAACGTGCAACGACTCGTTCAACTGCACCGCGGTCTTGTTGGTCACACATTCGACCCGACCGGTCAGGGAGTTGCGACGGAACAACAGGCCGGACTGGTTGGCCAGTTCCCGGGCTTTGACGGTGTTCACCTCATTGCCCTGATCGTCCAGGACTACCACCTTGGTGCCCGCGGTGATGTACAGACCGGATTCGATGGTGCAGCGATCGCCCAACGGAATGCCCGTGCCGGCATTGGCGCCCAACAGGCACTCCTTGCCGATGGAAATGATGATGTTGCCGCCGCCGGACAGGGTGCCCATGGTCGAGCTGCCGCCGCCGAGATCGGAGCCGGACTCGACAAACACGCCAGCGGAGATACGACCTTCGATCATGCCGGGGCCGGCAGTGCCCGCATTAAAGTTCACAAAGCCTTCGTGCATGATGGTGGTACCTTCACCCAGGTAGGCACCCAGGCGAACCCGGGCGGTGTGGGCAATCCGCACGCCTTTGGGCACCACGTAATTGGTCATTTTCGGGAACTTGTCCACGCAGGCCACTTCCAGCAGATCACCAGCCAAGCGGGCCTGGAGTTGACGCTCCGGCAGTTCGTCCAGATCCACCGCGCCCTGATTGGTCCAGGCAACGTTGGGCAGGCAACCAAACAGACCGGTCAGGTCGGTACCGTGAGGTTTGACCAGTCGATGGGAAATCAGGTGCAGCTTCAGGTAACCCTCGGGCACCGACTTCGGCGCGCTGTCTTCGGCCAGCAGCGTCGCGACCAGCGGACGCTTGCTGTGAATGAAGGAGCGGGCAATGGCCGCCTGGGCATCGTCTCCGGCCTGCTCAAGCGCCTCAGCCAGGCCCTGCATCTTGTCGACGTCCAGCTCGATCACTTGGTTGCCGCCCTGATAGTTCAGCGCCTGGGCCACGGCGGAAGCGGTGGCCTCGGCCGGGTTGAGCAGAGGCTGAGGGTAGAAAACTTCCAACCACTCGTTGTTCAGATTCTGGGTGCCGACACCAAGGCCGAGGCTGTACAGTTGAGTCATGGTCATGTCCTGTGGGTCATTACGTTAATACGGAAATTGAAAGAAACGCGATGCAGTGCGAGAGGCCCGCTCAGTGGGCCAACCAGGCGGTGTAATCGTCTGCCTTGAACCCCACGTGGCGGGCATCCCCGGTATCAAGCAGCGGACGCTTGATCAGGGTGGGGTTCTCGAGAATCACCGCAGCCGCATTGTCAGCGGTCATTTGCTCCCGGGTGGCTTCGTCCAGCGCTTTCCAGCTGGTACTGCGTTTGTTCACCAGGTCCATTCCCAGCTCGCTCAGCCAGCCGGTGACTTGGGCTTCGGTCAGCCCGTCGGAGCGTAGATCGTGAAACCGGTAGTCCACGCCCTGGTCGTCCAGCCAACGGCGGGCTTTCTTGACGGTGTCGCAGTTTTTGATGCCGTAGAGGGTAATCGCTGCCATGAAATGTTCACCGGTTTTGCAAAACCGGCAATTGTAGCAAATTTTAAGGTGGGTTTGGCGGGATTGCGGCCTTTTATGCACCCAGCGCCTTGTGAATCAGACGCCCCATCGGCTCCGACAACGGCAGCTTCAGTGCCGCCTCATGGCCCTTCTCCGACATCTTGTTCCAGGTCTTCTGGATGATATCGATCAGCTTTTCCTCATTGTGCTTCTGGGCGAAGTCTTCCAGGTAGTGACTGAGAAAAACCAGGCAGATCACATCCTCCAGAGTCTGCACCTCCGGATCGCGCTTGAGGTTGCGTTTGATCAGCATATCCTGCACCCGGCGGATGGTCTCTTCATCGTAGCCGTGCTCCGCCATGATCTGACCGGCCACCCGGCCGTGGTGCAGGGCGAGCTGGCTGCGCCACTTTTTATAACCGGCCCGGCCGTCGGGGTAGTCGCTGCGTGGACTCTCCCAGCGGCGAATGTGCTGGCAGCGCGCGGCCAGTTGCAGGGGTTCCGAAGCATCCGGACAGAAGACGTTGAGAGTTTCGGTCATGCGTCGGCCGTACAGCCACTCTTTGGGGTGGCTCTCCCCCTGATCCGTTTCCCGGTTCGGGTCTTCGGCGTTGGCGGCGTCGAACGCGGCCAGAGTCTGATCGAGTCGGGTCTGTGAATCGGGCATGGGGCGAGTCAGTCCTGTGGGGTTGATCGGCAAACGGTGTCAGTGGCGCTGGCTGGCCAGTTGGCGCAGTTGCTCCATATCCAGAATATGGATTTCTTTTTTGTCGACAGACAGCACTTTCTGCTGCTGCAGGCGACTGAACACCCGGCTGATGGTCTCGATGGTCAGCCCGAGAAAGTTACCAATATCCGTTCGTGACATGGGCAGTCGGAAGGCGGTGGGCGACAGCTTGCGGCGCTGATGGCGGCTGGAGAGACTCAGCAGCAGGGTGGCTACCCGCTCTTCAGCGCTGCTTTTGCTCAGCAGGCTGATCAGCTGCTGATCCTGGGTGATCTCCCGGCTGAGCAGTTGAAAGACATTGCGCTGCAGAGAAGGGATTTTGAGGCTCAAATCCTCCACCTGTTCAAAGGGGATTTCACAGATGGACGAGGTTTCCAGCGCGACCACGGTGTTGGTATACCGGTTATCGGCGATGCCGTCGAGGCCCACCAGTTCGCCGGGCAAGTAGAAGCCGGTGACCTGTTCTTCACCCTGTTCGTTGAGGGTGGAGGCCTTGACCGCACCGGAGCGGATTGCGAACAAGGCGTCGAACGGGTCTTCGGCTCGATAGAGATGTTCGCCCTTGTGAAGGGGGCGGCCGCGTTGGACGATCCGGTTGAGCTGATCGACGTCATCCAGATGCAGGCTCAGCGGCAGGCACAGAGTGTTCAGACGACAGGTGCCGCAGGAGGTCTGGGGGTCGTGGCTGCAGTTGGTTTCAGAGGTGCTGATCCGGATCATGGCATCTTCCATAAAGGTCGTGAGGCTATTGTTGCAGCTTTGTCTGGCAGGGTAAAGGTGTTGCACCGGTGGGCTCTTTACAGGGGCTCTGCAACGAGTATATAGTCATTTTTGCTGGCCAATCGCCGCATTATTTATGGTTACACCGTCGTACTAACAAGGTCGTCCTGTACACGCTTCAGGCCTGTTTTTAGCACCACGTTTTGTCAGTCATAAGTAAGTGAACTGTGCCAGCGGGTTGTCCCGCGTTCGGAGTCATGTGGTACCGGTGCGGATTTCATTCGACTCAGCAAAACGTTAAGGTTAAGACTATGTCCAGAAGTACAGGTGTTGTTAAGTGGTTCAACGAATCCAAAGGTTTTGGTTTTATTGAGCAGGAAGGCGGCCAGGATGTGTTTGTGCACTACAGTGCTATCACCGGTACCGGCTTCAAGACGTTGGCAGAAGGCCAGCGCGTGGAATTTGATGTGAAAGACGGCCAGAAAGGCCCTCAGGCGGATAATGTCGTTGGGCTCTGAGCTCACCGATGACGCCGTATAAGAAAGCCGCGCAGAATGTGCGGCTTTTTTTATACGCGGCTATCCGCGGTTTGGGACCACTAGGGCTCGGGACTCAAGGAGAGCCGATAAAGTGTAGGCCACAGCTTTCCCGTCACCCAGAACTGGTTATGCTCGGCGTCGTAGGCGATACCGTTGAGCACTGCTCCGGACGTCTCGGGCTGCGCTGTGCGTACCAGCTCGGCCAGATCCAGAGAGCCGATCACCCGGCCATTGTCGGGATCAATCTGGATCAGGCGATCTGAATACCAGATATTGGCCCAGATGGCGCCATCGACGTATTCCAGTTCATTCAGGCGTGTGACTGCCTTGCCGTTTTCGGTAACGGTGATTTGACGTTGTACGCTGAAGTCCTCTGGTGCATGGAAATAAAGCTGGGCGCTGCCGTCGGAGCGGATCAGGTGTTCGCCGTCATTGGTCAGGCCCCACCCCTCGCCGGAATAGCTCATCTCTCGCAGAGGTTCAAGTGTGCCCGCGTCGTAAACCAGTAGTGTTTTTTCCCGCCAGGTCAGCAGGTAGAGTTCATTGTTCAGTTCCGTCAGCCCTTCGGCAAAGTAGCGTGCGGCCAGAGGCCGTTCACGCTCGACCTGCCGACCGTTGTCCTGATAGATGACCAGGCGAGATTGGCCGTATTGGCCCCCGCTTTCATAGAACCGTGAACCACGCTTGAGTAATCCCTGGGTAAACAGGGTGGGGTCGTGGGGTTGCTCTGCCTCGATCTGGAACTGGTACTGAAGAATGTCGCGAGGGCCGGTGTCGGCGCAGGCGACCAGGGACATCATCAGACCGCTAAGCCACAGCATCTGGCCGCACCCGCGGATGAGCGTGTTGAAAGCACCGGAAGATTGTGTCATAAGCGTGGTCCTGGACAGTGAGGGCTCTATGGTAATCAACGGGAAGGCATTTATGAAACGTTGGCAGTCGTTTGTGGGATTGACGCTACTGGGTGGCTTGATGGTGGCGCTGCCCATTGCGATCTTCATCTTTATCCTGCAGTGGCTGCTGGGGCTGGTGACCGCCGTGATTGCCCCGATCAGCGCCTGGCTGGCCAGTTGGGCGCCATTGGCGGAGCAGGTGGCCGACCTGCTCGGCATCGTGTTGGTGCTGGGCGCCTTTTTCCTGATCGGCCTGGCGGTCAAAACCAGCATTGGCCGCTGGATACACAACCGGGTGGATCAGTGGCTCACGCGCTTTGCACCCGGTTACAGCACCATCCGGGAAGTGGTCATGCAGTTTCTCGGCGGTGAAAACAATACCTCGCTACTGCGTGGCCAGGTGTGCCGCGCCTACATCATGGGGCGTCAGAACCCGGTGTCGGTGACCGCCATTGTGACGGCGCGGCACAGCAATGGCGATTGCACCGTGTATGTGCCGACGGCGCCGATTCCTTCGTCGGGGTTTGTCTATCACCTGACCGAAGACTGTGTGGAGTTGCTGCCACACATCAGTGTCGAGGCGGCCATGCGCACGGTAATTTCCTGTGGTAGCGGCTCCCAGATCATCAGTGACCCGCCGGAGCCCGCCCCCGAGCAGCCAGCGGCGTCCACTGACCAGCCTTGAGTCCCGCTTTCGGTGAGCTGAAGGATCAAATCTTGTTGCGCATCAGATCCCGGATCAGAAAACGCGCCGGGTGCAGCGCCTGAATCAGCTCGCGGTCCAGCGGCATGGGCTCCCGTTCGATGTGGGCGACCAGCAGCTCGGCGCTCAGCGGGGTGTAGCACAACCCGCGGGACCCGTGGCCGACATTGATGAACAGACCGTCGTGGTAGCGCCCCGGACGGGGAATGTTCAGTCGGGCGTCCTTGCGTAGCGGCGCAAAGTCCTCCAGAAACGCGGCCCGGTCCGGGGCGGGACCCACCAGGGGCAGATAGTCCGGCGTGGTGCAGCGAAACGCAACGCGTCCCCCGAGTGAGGCCAATGGTTGATCCGCAAAGAGGTTGGCGATCTCGGGGCCAAATTGCGCCAGTTGTTCCAGATTCTGCTGTTGATCCCGTTCCGTTATCGCCGTATCGGTGTCGTGCAGATTGAACGTGGCCCCAAGGCAGTGCTGGGCGCCGTCTGAGGGAGCGAGGTAGCCATCGCCACACAGTGCCGCTTTCAGCTGCCGGCTCCGGTCTGTGGCGTTCACTTGGGTAATCTGTCCGCGAATGGCTTTCAGGGGCAGGGCGGCGGTTTGGGAAAAACGTCGCACCGCCCGGGCGTTTGCCAATACCGCGATGCGGGCCCGGTGCTCGCGGTTGTTCAGGTCCCGGGCGCTCCAGAGTTCTCCCTGCCGGCTGAGCTCGGTGATCGTGGTCTCGCCTCCCAGAGTGATATTGGGGTGGTCGAGTAGTGCTTCACACAGCGTCGCCGGACTCAACCATCCCGCCTGGGGAAAGTAGAGGGCAGGCTGGGGGACTGGCAGGCCGGCGAGCTCGCCCGCTTCGGCGGCACTAACTGGGCGGACCAGCTCTGGCGTAGCCTCGTAACGCTGGGCAATTTGGGTCTGTAATTGACGCTCTTTGTCAGTGGTGGCGACCTGCAGTAATCCGCACGCGGCGCCGTTTGGCCAGTAGGGCCGATAAAAACGCTGGGCGAAGCTCAGACTCAGCACATTGAAACGTGCCAGAGGCGAGTTCTTGGGGGAAAGTTTGGCGTATAGCAGCCCCTGGGGGTTGCCGGAGGCTTCCTGCGCGGCACGGGGGTGTTGCTCCAGAACGGTCACCTGCCAGCCCCGTTCGGCCAGCGCCCGCGCGCTGTGACAGCCCGCCAATCCGGCCCCGACAATCAGCGCCGTGCGCGGCGCATCGGGCCCAAGCCCCGGGCGGGAGGGTAGAGCCCAGGGCAGGGCGGGTTTTTTGCGGTTAAGGCGGTGGGGGGCTGAGGCCTGTGAGGCGGGTNTCTGGGGTACCGCTGCCGGTTGCTGCTCTGAATACTGAGCGGTGAGCATTTCCCGCTTGCGGCCGAAGCCGGGCACTTTCTCCGGCGTGAAGCCCGCAGCGGCCAGGCCGCGCCGGACCACTCCAGCGGCGGTGAAGGTGGCCAGGGTGGTGCCGGGCCGGCTCAGATGAGCCAGGGTAGTGAACAGTTCCGGAGTCCACATATCGGCATTCTTGGCCGGTGCGAAGCCATCCAGAAACCAGGCGTCCAGGGCTGGGCCAGAGTGGATGAAATCAGGGTGATCGCTGCTCAGTAGCTGGGCCAAGCCACTCTGGGCATCATCAAATATCAGTGTCAGGATCACTCGCCCCCGGTCCAGATGTAACCGGTGGAACGCCGGGCCCACGGTGGGTGGGTATTGATCGATCAGTTCATTGGCGAGCGCCCTGAGTTCGGGCCACAGGCTCAGGGCCCGTTGCAGGTCGTCTCGCTGCAGGGGAAAACGGTCCACGCTGATAAAGTGCAGGCGGGCATCGTCAGGGGCCGTTTGTCGCCAGAGTTGCCAGGCAGCCAGAAAATTGAGGCCCGAGCCGAAGCCGGTTTCGCCAATGGCGAAGCGGCGTTCAGTCACGGGCTGTTCGTGCAGAGCCTGGAAGCGCTCGGCCAGACGGTTGTGGTGCAGGAAGACATGACGGGTTTCGGCCAGTCCGTCGGTGCGGGAGAAATACACGTCGTCGAACCGGGTGGAGATTGGCTGACCCGCCTCATCCCATTGCAGGTGAGCGGTTTCCAGGTTCTGATCCGGCCCCGGAGTGCCGGTCTCCGGGGCGTCGNTCACAGGCCGAACTCCCGGGTAATCTGTTCGCACCAGCGTGCGATGCGCTCGTCGGTCAGATCGAACTCATTCTCTTCATCCAGTGCCAGCCCCACAAACTGATCGCCCTCGGGGGTGAGTGCCTGAGAGGCCTCAAATTCGTAGCCCTCCCGGGGCCAGTAGCCGCAGGGGCGGGCGCCCCGGGCCAGCAGTTGCGCGTGCAGGTAGCCCATGGCGTCGAGAAACCATTCGGGGTAACCGATCTGATCCCCCAGTCCGTAGAGCGCCACCGCTTTACCGCGCAGGTCCAGCTCCGCCAGCTCTTCCCAGATCTCCTCCCAGTCTTCCTGCAACTCCCCGTAATCCCAGGTCGGGATGCCGAAAATCAGGTAGTCGTAAAACTGGGCGGTGATGACCGGTTCATCGGCAATGTTGAACATATCCACCCGGTCTTCACCCAGTACCGCGCGGATTTTTTCGCCCGCCATTTCGGTGTAGCAGGTGGAGCTGCCATAAAACAGCCCGATGGCGGCACGGCTCATGACGGTGCTCCATCCGGCAGGAGCGTCGCCCACTGCTCAAGCCATTCCCGGGCGGACTCTTCGGGGTCGTCGCCGCTGCAGGCGTCCAGCACCAGAGGCTCGCCGATTCGCTGCGCGCCGAGGTCGGCGAATGCATCGTCGATGGCTTGGCCGGCTTCACCGAAGGTGGTGTAGCTGCTGTCGCCGAGATTGATCAGGCCGTACTGGCGCCCGGCAATGGCGGGATACTCGCGGGTCATCTGAACGTACAGCGGCTGCAGGTTGTCCGGCAGGTCGCCGGCGCCGGTGTTGGAGGTACAGATGAGTAAAATTTCATCGGGGCTTCGGACCAGGTCTTCCACCTGAGCAAAGTTGTTGATGCTGATCTGGTGGCCTTTGCGTTGCAGNTCCTCNGCTGCGAGCTCGGCGATGCCTTCGGCATTGCCGGTGACACTACCCACCAATATCTGGATTTGACTCATGAGTCCCCTTGCTAATCAACTGTGGTACGAATGCTGGATCAGGCTGNCGCCCTTTGAGCAGGGCATGATACCAGCCTGTTGGAGTTGGCGTCAGCGGTGGCTGCCGGGAAACCCCAATTGNCGCCAGGCCTCATAGGCCACTACGGACACCGCATTGGAAAGGTTCATNCTGCGACTGTCGGCCACCATGGGGATNCGCAGNAGNTGGTCCGGGCCCAGCTCGTCCCGAATGGACGCGGGNAGNCCNCGGGTTTCNGGNCCGAACAGCAGGTAGTCCCCNGCNTCGAACGTCGTTTCACTCGGNTAACGGTGGCCTTTGGTGCTGAGTCCGAACAGTCGCGCCGGTTGCGCCTGCTCCAGGAANCTGGNCCAATCCGGATAGGTTTTCAGGGACTGCCACTCACCGTAGTCCAGTCCCGCGCGGCGTAGCCGTTTGTCATCGAGNACNAAACCCAAGGGTTCAATCAGGTGCAGGTGANAGCCGGTATTNGCCGCCAGACGAATAATATTGCCGGTGTTGGGCGGTATTTCCGGTTCAAATAAAACAATATGGAACATTGGTTTTCAGCCGATTTCGTGTACTATTGTGCGCAAGATCCGGGCCTCGTGACGCTGGTTATAACAAAAAGNAATATAAAGCGTCTTCAAGGCGAGATTTTCTTGGCGATTGTGNGGTTCGCCGGGACNTAGTGCGCNCGATGCGTCATAATACCAGCGTTCAGGCATGTTTATTGCCTCNGTCAACAATAACTCGGGAAGCCCAGGTGGCCAGCCGTTGAGCTTATTTCGTAAACGACCATCCAGTACAGGTACAGTTGGCGTCCAATTCAACNAGGGCGGGGTTTCGCTCGTCTGCGCCGAGGCCCNTCCCATTGAGACTCATGCCGGTGAGGGCGAAACGGCCCGACCTTTTCTCCAGGNNGCNGANTGGCTCCCCGAGAGCGATAGCCAGCGNCAGANGTNGGNTNCTCGANGANCGNGTGGAGCANNTGGGGTTGCGCCGTAANNCCTGTCACCTGGTNTTGGGGCGGGAAGACTACAANCTGCTNCTGGTTGAGGCNCCNGCCGTGCCGNCCTCGGANCTGCGCGAGGCCCTGCGTTGGCGAATTCGCGACCTGATTGANTTTCCCGCCGACCAGGCGGTNCTGGATGCCTTTCTGTTGCCGGAGGANCGCAGCCGNGGCGGNAAGCGCATGGCCTATGTTGCNGTGGCCCATCGCCATCTGATTGANCAGCGTATCGCTCAGGTNGCNGANGCCCGGCTGGATCTCCAGGTGATCGATATTCCNGAGTTGGCNTTGCGCAACCTGGTGTATCGGTTGTGCGACACGGCCCGGGGGGTGGCGCTGGTCAAGCTGGGCGGTGGCACCGGCAGNCTGCATATCGTCCGCGGTGACGACCTGCACCTGGCCCGCCGCTTTAATGTGCCCTATGAAGGTGGGCTGCTGGAAGATCTGCCGGAGGATGTCCTGNTNCTGGAAATNCANCGCTCCCTGGATTACTTCGAACGCCAGATGCGCCAGCCGCCGCCCGGCCAGATCTGNCTGATCGGGGAAAANCTCAGCCCNGATAAAATCACTGAATCACTGACCAATGGNNTGCCGATGCCGGTTTCNTTGCTGGANATCGAGTCGTCGCTGACNCTGGGCGATCAGGTTCAGTCTCACACCCTGACGCTGTGCCTAGCCGCCATCGGCGCCGCGCTGCGANTCACGGAGGGGGACTGATGCAACAGGTCAATCTGTATTTGCCGGAGTTTCACCCCCGTCGGGTGTGGTTGAGCCTGAACCAGATGATCGCCGCGATCGCGGTNGTTCTGGTGTTGATTATCGGCCTGTCGCTGTGGAGTGCGGCNTACACCGATTCGCTCCAGGCNCGCTTGACGGATGAACGCGCGCAGTTGGAGACANTACAACAACAGGTGCAGCGGCTCATGGCCGAACTGCCCGCCCGTCGCGGTGCGACGGTGGAAGAGCAGGTGGCCCGTTTGCGTCAGGAAATTCAGCGGCGGGAGCAGATNCTGCGCCTGATGTCCCAGCAGAATCTCGGCAACGCCGAGGGGTTTTCCGGGCAACTGTTGAGCCTGTCCCGCCATGCCATGGATGATCTGGCGCTGGCGGAGTTTTCGCTGCAATCCGGGGGGCAGTACGTCGAGCTGGCCGGCCGGGTGCGCAAGCCGGAACAGGTGCCGCTGTATCTACAGCAGTTGCGTCAGGATGAGAGCTTCGCCAGCGTGTCATTCGGCGTACTGGAAGTGGCGCGGGAGCCGGATGACCGGGGACCGGGGTTGATATTTTCGGTGCAGCGCGCCGAGGCCGACGAGACCAACGCACGGGGAGGGCGATCGCGTGACTGATTGGCAGCAGAGTTGGCAGCGCTGGGCCGAGCGGGTGGAGGCCTATTCCCTGCGTGAGCGGGTACTGCTCTTGCTATGCCTGATCGCGGTGTTGATCGGGTTCTGGCAATGGTTGATTGAGTTGCCTCAGGAGCGTCAGCGCGAGCAGATTGAACAGCAGCGCACCGCCGTCGCAAACGATCGGGATGCCCAGCAGGCACAGCTGGCCGCCCTGATGAGCACCGAGGCGGACAACCGACCCGCAAGGGAGTTGGAGCAACTGCAGCGGACACTGGATGAGCTGGATGCGAGTCTGGCGAGCCTTTCCCAGGGGTTGGTCAGTGCGGATCAACTGCCGCAGATTCTTCAGGAAGTGTTGATTTCCACCACCGAGCTGCAGCTGCGACGGGTGCGCACGCTTCCCGTTGAGGAACTGCCGTTGACCAAGGCCGCAGATGGCACTGAAGCGGCGGAACCGGTTGAAACGGCGACCGGTGTTTTTCGACACAGTGTCGAGCTTGATGTCAGCGGTGACTTCTTTGAAGTGTTGAGTTTCCTGCGCCGGCTCGAAGGGNTGNCCTGGCGGTTCTACTGGGATCGTCTGGANTACGAAGTGATGGACTACCCGGTGGGCGATATTCGATTGCGGGTTTATACCCTGAGTGCCGAGGAGGGNCTGCTCGGTGTCTAGATTATTGTGCATTGCCTGTCTGATCGGNTGGTCGGCGCTGGTGTGGGCNGACAGTCAGCGCGANCCCACTCGCCCCCTGGATTACCGGGNCAGCCGCGAGTCGGTGTCCNTGACNCTGAACGCAATCATGGCGGGCGACTCGCGCCGCCTGGCGATCATCAACGGNCAGTCCCTGACGGCGGGCGAGATGATTGCCAACACCGGNGGGGTNCGCCTGCTGCAAGTTGAATCCCATTCAGTGATTGTCGGTCAGAGCGGCCGGCAGTGGCGTTTGAATTTGAACGATGAATCCGTACGTCGAACGAGGCCCGCGGAGCAATGAGGCAAACGATTATGGATCCGCATTTTCTGAGAAGAACGATGCACACCGCCGCCGCGCTGATGGCGGTCGTCCTGGTGACGGCCTGTGTTGGNCCGCGCGATTCGCAGTTGGCGGCNGAGCGNGAAATGAGNGAGGTGGCCGAGGCGCAGCGTGAGCAGGCTCAGNCGGTACCCGAGGAAGTGAGCCAGGCACTGGTTCCAGAGCGCCGTCGCAGCGAGGAGGTGGCTCCGGAGCGGTTTGATGTCAGAGTGCGCAATGTNCCCGCCAAGGCGTTTTTTCTCGGGCTGGTGCAGGACTCAGACACCAACATTGTGGTGCACCCCGATGTCAGTGGCAGTCTCTCGCTGGAGTTGAAAGGAGTCACGGTGGATGAAGTGCTGGAAGTGGCACGGGACATTTACGGTTATGACTACCGGCGTTCGGGCAATATCTACACGGTGTATCCCAACGAGCTTCAGACTCAGGTGTTCCATGTGAACTACCTGGATGTTCAGCGGGTGGGGGTGTCGGACACCAACCTGTCGATCGGTCGCAGTGAATCATCAAACAATAACCGCAACAATCGCGGTTCCGGCAATAATTCGGGCAGCGGCGATGACAGTGCCAACNTGCTGGGCCTGCTCGCCGGTGAAGACGGCAGTTCGACCAATGGGTCTGAGGTGTCCCCGGGGGCGCGGGTGCAGACCATGAACCGCACCGATTTCTGGCNNTCGCTGCGCCAGTCGGTGTCCGCCATTGTCGGCGGTGAGGGTGGCGACAAGATGGTNATGGTCAGCCCCCAGGCCGGTATGGTGGTGGTCAAGGCCATGCCTCATGAGCTGAATGCGGTGCGGGAATTTCTGGAGCGTTCCGAGCTGAGCGTAAGGCGTCAGGTGATTCTGGANGCGAAGATTCTGGAGGTCCGTCTGAACGAAGGGTTCCAGGCGGGGATCAACTGGGGCGNCATCAGCGGGCAGTTGGACTACGGCTATAANCGGCTGCGCTCGACCAGCTACTCGGAGCAGGATTCGGCCGTCACCACNATTCCGCCGGGAAGCAGTTCCCGTCAGATTTCCGGGTTGGAAGAACTGCAACGCGGTACTGAAAACCTGTTTACCTCCGTCCTGCAGGTGGGNGATGTAACCGAGCTGCTCGACTTGCTGGAAACTCAGGGCAGCGTGCAGGTCCTGTCCAGCCCNNGNGTGTCNACGGTGAACAACCAGAAAGCNCTGATTCGNGTGGGCTCCGATGAATACTTTGTGACCGGTATCTCCAATAACACCACNTCNAATGTGGCGTCGGTGACCAGCACGCCCAATATCGAACTGTCNTCCTTCTTCAGNGGNATTGCNCTGGATGTNACCCCNCANATCGCCGACAGNGGCGAGGTGATCCTGCACATTCATCCGGTGGTCAGTGAAGTGAATGACCAACTGAAAGTGTTTACCGTNGGTAGCGANGAGTTCGCCTTGCCTCTGGCACAACGGGGTATTCGCGAGTCNGACAGCATTGTCCGGGCGCGCAGCGGCCAGGTGGTGGTGCTGGGNGGCCTGATGCAGGANGATACCCGGGANACCGATGGCAAGCGNCCGNTGTTGGGCGATATTCCACTGCTCAACAGCCTGTTCAAAACCCAGGGGCGNAGCCGCCAGAAAACCGAACTGGTGATTCTGTTGCGTCCGGTGGTGGTNGATGANNGCACCTGGCAGGACGAACTCGATCGCAGTCGCAATCGCATGCAACAGATGGGCGATGGTTATCGCGACCTCTGGGAGCAATAGCGCGGAGCCGGTCATGTACCAGGACTACTTCGGGCTGCGGGAGATGCCGTTTTCCCTCACCCCCGATACCCAGTTCTTCTTCGACAGCGCCGCCCANCGGGCGGTGCTCAATACNGTATTGCTGGCCCTGCGACACAGCGAAGGGTTCATCAAAATNGTCGGGGAAGTGGGCACCGGTAAAACCCTGTTGTGCCGCAAGNTGCTGGCCAGCCTGGGGCCGGAGTTTCTNACCGCGTACATTCCCAACCCCTACCTGACGCCGGACGAACTGAAAGGCTTNCTGGCCCAGGAAATCGGTGTGCCGTCCTCNCCCGATATGCCCGCCTATCAACTNCTGAATGAGATCTACGCCCGGCTGGTGGCNCTCGCCGCGGAGAANCGGCGCGTGGTACTGGTGGTGGATGAAGCCCAGGCCATGCCCCGGGAGACCATCGAAGCCTTGCGNCTGCTGACCAATCTGGAAACGGAAAAAAGCAAACTGTTGCAGGTGGTTCTGTTGGGNCAGCCNGAGNTGGAAGATGTGCTCAANCGCAGCGACNTGCGNCAGTTGAAACAGCGNATCGTGTTTTCGGAAACCCTCGGTACCATCGATCGCCGCACCCTGGCNGACTATCTNGATTTTCGTCTGCAGTCCGCCGGTTATCGGGGGNGCTCGCTNTTTACCCGGGGCGCGGTCCGNCTGATGCANCGCGCNTCCGGGGGNATTCCCCGNTTGATCAATGTGCTNGCCCACAAGGCGTTGTTGGTCAGCTNCGGTCAGGGNCGNTCNATGGTNGGNCGGGCNCAGGTGGCCAGGGCCGTGAAGGANACCACNGANAGTCGTCGGCTGGGGCGCTGGCNGTCCGTCACGCCNTTTGGNTGGACTNCNTGGNTGGCNGTCTCNNTGTTGTTGGTGGGCGTGGGGCTCTGGTGGTACGGGGGCNCGNCNTGAGTCTGATGAATGACATGCTGCGCGANCTGGATCGNCGGGGCGGTACCTCCCCGAACCNGGCCGGCCCATCGACGCACCGCACTCAGCCAATGCAATCGCGCTATTTTGTTGGTGCGGGTNTGGCCGTTCTCGTGGCACTGGTCATAGCCGCACTGGTGTTTTGGTCACTGGTTGGAGCGGGCGGTGAAGGCAGNGCGCCGATGACAGAACAACCGATGCCAGCAATCGATTCTGCGCCGGTGGCTGAATCCACAGTCGCTGAGCCGGAGCCCCGNANGCCGGCNANACNGGANGTNGAGGCGGCATTGAGTCAACCGNTGACTCAGGAACCCGTTGAGGCGGTTCCAGATGAGTCGCAGGACTCCGGCTTCTCAGAGGATCTTCANCTGCTGCTCGACAAGGCTCGCCAGGCCCGGGACCGGGANCGNTTGACGCGCCCNGCGGGAGACAATGCGTANGAATANTATCAGCAAGTGTTNGCCCTCAGTGCTGATCATCCGGAGGCGCTCGCCGGGCTGGCGGCGATTGCCCAGCGTTATCGGGAGCTGGCTGAAGCGGCCATGGACCGGGAGGCTCTGGATGNGGCCCAGCANTTTCTGCGTCGGGCTCGTTCGGTCGATCCGCAGTTGTCGGGGATGCAGAACAGCGAAGCCCGATTGGAGACACTGCGAAANCGTTCGCAAAGCGAAGGTACGGAGCCGGAAACCGAGAAGGCGGCAGACGCCTCCTCGCTCAATGTACAACTCGATCTTGCCAGCGAAGATCGACGGCGCGCGCAACAGGCGCGCCAGTGGTGGTCTCGGGATCAGCGNNGCCGGGCCCNGNATTTTCTGGANCAGACGCTCGCNCAGTGGCCGGNNGATNGGGNNCCNCCNNCNNTGAGCACNGTGGCNTTGGNGGAGTTNTACNTGNAAGAGNGNAANNNNTCANANGCNGAGCAACTGTTGAANNANTCNCGGGNATTGNCCGANGATGANCNNGCNCGCCTGGGCGCNGANCTNTGGTCTCTNCGNGGAGATAATGCCCGGGCNCTGNCACTNTTGGAGAACGCGGCNGANCANNCTGACNGNCAATGANCCNTACCGNGCTTTGTGGGCGCGCCTGAANTATGAGCAGGGNCGNCACGAGCANGCGGCCAATCANTACCGNCAGNTACTGAATGACTTTGGCGCACAGCCGGCCTACTGGTTGGGGCTGGGGCTGGCGGAAGATGCCCGCCAGCGAGCGGCGGCGGCACTGCAAGCCTTCGAACAGGCGCTGGCCAGTGGCGCTTACGATGGCCGTGAGTCCATTCGCCGGTACCTGGAGGGGCGTGTCGACGCACTGGCCCGTCGAACCGAAAACCGGGAACCCTGATATGGTTGATACTCAACAGAACACTCGCAAACGTATTCGCATCGGGGATCTGCTGGTTGCCCAGCAGATGATCACCGACGACCAGCTCTCCCACGCGTTGGAAGAGCAAAAGCAGAGCGGCCGGAAGCTGGGGAACACCCTGGTGGATCTCGGGTACGTGGACGAGAATGCACTGCTCAACCTGCTGTCCGATCAGTTGAATATTCCCTTCGTCGAGCTGCGTCAGTTCCGGTTTGACCAGGAGTTGATCCGGCGCTTGCCGGAAACCAGTGCTCGTCGTTATCGGGTGCTTCCGCTGCGGGAAGATCCCGACGGTCTGCTGTTGGGGATGGCCGACCCCACGGATATTTTCTGTCTGGATGAACTGACCCGCCAGCTCGATCAGACGATCAAACCGGCGGTGGTCCGCGAGTCCGAGCTGCTGGATGTGCTCGATATCGCCTACAGTCAGGCGAGTGAAATTGCCTCGCTGGCCGAAGAACTGGATGAAGAGCTGGAAAGCTCCGCGATCGATTTGACGGATTTCGCCGCCGAGGCGACCGACAGCGATGCGCCGGTGGTCAAGCTGTTGCAGAAAATTTTTGAAGAGGCGATCACCGCCAAAGCGTCGGACATTCACATCGAGCCGGATGAAACCGTATTGCGGATTCGCAACCGCATCGACGGCGTGTTGCTCGAGCAGGTGATGAACGAAAAGCGCATTGCCCCGGCCCTGGTGGTGCGTCTGAAACTGATGTCCGGGCTGGATATTTCCGAGAAGCGCAAACCCCAGGACGGGCGCTTCAATCTGAAGGTGAAAGGCCGCAATATTGACGTGCGTCTGTCCACCATGCCGGTGCAATTTGGCGAGTCGGTGGTGATGCGTCTGCTTGACCACACTGATGGCGTACTGCCTCTCGGCAAGGTCGGCATGCCCCCCGCGCTGGTCGACCGGTTTCGTAAAATCATTGCTCGCCCTCACGGGTTGGTCTTGGTCACTGGTCCGACCGGCAGTGGTAAAACCACGACGCTGTACGGCGCGCTCTCGGAGCTCAACAAGCCCGAGAAGAAGATCATTACCGTGGAAGATCCGGTGGAGTACCGTTTGCCACGTATCAACCAGGTGCAATTGCACGAGCGTATCGGCCTGACCTTTGGCAGTGTGCTTCGGGCGTCACTGCGCCAGGACCCGGACATTCTGCTGGTGGGGGAGATCCGCGATGCGGAATCCGCCGAAATTGCCCTGCGCGCGGCCATGACCGGTCACCTGGTATTGTCCACCCTGCACACCAACGATGCCCTGACCTCCGCGCTGCGTCTGATTGATATGGGCGTCGATGCCTACCTGGTGGCCACGGCACTCAAGGCGATTGTGGCCCAACGCCTGTTGCGCCGCATTTGTACCAGTTGCATTCAGGATCACGAGCCGGATGCCAACGAACGCCAACTGCTGGCGGCCATCGCGAAGGGGCGCGATCTCAGCCAGGTGCAGTTTAAACAGGGGGCGGGCTGCCCCCATTGCCACAATACCGGCTACCGGGGTCGGGTCGGGGTTTTCGAATTGTTGGAAGTCAATGGTGCCATGGCTGAAGCGCTGCGGGACAACAGCCTGAATGCGTTTACCCGAGCGGCCCAGCAGAGCCCCAACTATCGCCCCCTCAGTCACAGCGCACTCGACTATGCGATTGAGGGCATCTCCACCCTCGAAGAAGTCATGAAAGTCTCAGCACAGATCGAAGATGAGGCAGAGCTGATCTGATGGCCCTCTACCAGTTCAAAGGCCGCAACGCCGAAGGTCGCCCCGTATCCGGCCAACTGGAAGGCCCCAGCCCCGACGCCGTCGCTGGCCAACTGGCCGGGCGCGGGGTGACGCCCATTGCCATCGAGCCCTATGAACACCGCCCCAGTTGGTCTGAGCGCTGGCAGGAGTGGCGCCACAGTGGGCAGGTAGAAACTGTTGACCTGATCATGTTCTGCCGACAGATGTACACCATTACCCGGGCGGGCGTGCCTCTGGTACGCGGCATTCGCGGCCTGGCCGCCAACCTGCGCCATGTGACCTTTCGCAATACCCTGGAGGACATTGCCGACCGTCTGGAATCCGGTTTGGAATTATCAGTAGCGATGCGTCACCACCCGAACGTGTTTAACAACCTGTTTATCAGCGTGGTGAGTGTGGGGGAAGGCAGTGGCTCTCTGGAGAGCGCCTTCAAGCAGTTGAGTGAGTATCTGGAGCGGGACCAGGAAACCATCAAGAGCATCAAGGCGGCGCTGCGCTATCCCAGCTTTGTATTGATCGCCCTGGCCATCGCCATCATGGTCATCAACGTGAAGGTGATTCCCGCCTTTGCCAATATGTTTTCCCAGTTTGGCGCGGACCTGCCGTTGCCAACCCGCATTCTGGTGGGTGTGTCCGATTTCTTTGTCGCTTTCTGGCCCTATCTGCTGTTTGTCGCCGTGGGCAGTTTTTACGGGTTTCGTCGGTATATCAAAACCGATAAGGGGGCCCGAGTCTGGGGCCGCAAAAAACTTGGCCTGATTGTGATCGGCGACATTATCGAACGGGCCTCCATGGCCCGCTATGCGCGTTCNTTCAGCGTGATGNTGCGGGCCGGNCTGCCNGTCAACCAGGCGCTGGANCTCTGTGCCCGGGCCATTGATAACCCCTGGCTGGGTGACAAGATCCGNGAGATTCGGGCCGGTGTGGAGCGCGGNGAAGGGCTGTTTCAGACCCANATGACCAGCGGCATGTTTACGCCNCTGGTGCTGCAGATGATCGCCGTGGGGGANGAGAGCGGNCAGGTGGANCAACTGCTCTCGGANGTNGCCGAGTTCTATGAGCGGGAGGTGGANTACGATACCAAGCGNCTGAGNGANCGNATNGAACCNATCATGGTGGTCATNATGGCNAGTTTTGTCCTGATTCTCGCCCTGGGCATNTTCCTGCCCATGTGGGAAATGTACAACATNCAGCAGTGAGCNTATGAGCCNGANATCCCNGCGGGTGTTNGANTGGTTGTTGATNGCCNCGNTGATCGGCATCGTNCTGGTGTTCGCTNTNGGNCTGTANGGNCGNATGGCCGGNGANGTGCAGCGGCTGAGNTTNGAGCTGGCNGCCCAGAACTTCAAAACGGCGGTNTCNGGAGTGCGGGCTCACTGGTNNATTCAGCGGGCACAAGGNGANNCAGNGCGGGATGTGGTNGTATTCAGCGAGCTNCCGACGATGCCNGTGGGNCTGGAAGATGCNTCGGACATCAGGGTCTACCTGAACNCTCAGGGCTGGCCGGTGAANACCCGNTCCCGGNGCGAGGCCGCAGACGGGCNTCTTGACCCCGAGGAGTGNCTGGANCTNTGGCGGGCGTTTCTGCATCAGGCNCCGCCTGTNAGCCTGGAGGGGGCTTTGGCGCCCAATGCGGTCTTCGGGGTGGCCAAGGTGGGCGAGGGGCGGGAAAGCGCCTGTCGCTACCGTCAATTGGTTGNCGANAGTGGTCGTCGATATTTTGACTATCTTCCGTTTGATGGNCGGGTTTTGCTCAGCTCGTCACTGGAATGACGNTTTTTATCGGTTTAAGTGTTGGCATGGAAGTTGAATTCACCTATATTAGGTGAAAACATGCGCCAAGTGCGGAGTTCGGCGCCAGNAGTGGTTTTTACAGGTTTTACAATAACTCATGACCNTTAATGGAGTTCTCTTATGAAACAACAATCCGGTTTTACTCTGATTGAGCTGATTGCGGTAATCGTTATTTTGGGCATTATCGCCGCCGTGGCAGTGCCCCGGTTTGTGGATTTGTCGGATGCGGCTCGTGAAGCGGCTGTTGATGGAGTCGCGGGCAACCTGGCGAGTGCCAGTGCATTGAACTANGCTGCAGCGGTCGCNACTGATGCGGGAATACAGGATGCGCCAACTCCNNNNACGATTGAGAACTGTACCGATGCGGCCGNTNTGNTGGANGGNGGAGCNNTACCCGCAAACTATGAGATCGNGTCCNTGNCGGTTGGTGATGGTGCAAACGTNACNTGTACNGTNCACTCNCCNAATGTGGCTAATACNGAGGCNGANGCGNANTTCACCGTTTACGGNGTTGCAGCTCCAACGACNCCATAATNNAGTNNNCNNGGANANANCNGAGTGNNCCGNTTNAAAGGTTTCACTCTAGTNGAGNTGNTTGCAGTCATTACTGTTTTGGCAGTTTTGGCTGCATTTTCGCTTCCCAAGCTGATTGATTTCTCATCGTCCGCGAAGAGGGTGGCAGCAGAGGAGTTGGCAGCGACTTTGTCGACCGCTAGCTCTTCCAATTTGGCTACCTTTATTTTGAGGGAAGAGTATCCAGCGGCTATTTCCCAATCGGCCTTCCCAATGAACGCCTGCAGGAATGCCCGTTTTCTGTTGGNAANCGGNTTNCCNNCAGGCTATCGGATTGAAGCGGCCGGGTCCGGCGATGGCACGGTATNGCATATGGCTACTGTTCAGTGCGACGTTGTNGATGANTCNNACANCGCTATCCGCGCCAGCTTTACGCTTCACGGAATCNANCCAAGCAGNTCCTAACGTCCTCNGCNANAGGTCCGACCATGCCCTCAGCGNGCGCAATGTACAATGGCCGGAAGTCATCGGGTTTCAGCCTGATCGAGCTGATCGCGGTGATNATCNTGCTGGGCATTATCAGCGTGGTGGCAGTGCCCCGNTTTTATAGCACCGACGCCGCCGCCATCCAATCCGCTCGCGACCAGGTCCTGTCNGCNTTCTTTACCGCGCAACAANTNGCCATGGCCCGTGCCAGNACGAGCAATNCCATNCANGTAANNGTTGTCNNGTCCNGTCTGAATGTGACGGAAAANGGCACTNCCGTGNNNGCCACCGGNGGAACCTNNCCNCTGACNCTGCCCGAAGGNGTNNCCATTACGGNCGGAACGGGCACCTACTCCTTTGATAAATTGGGCCGGACCGATCCNGGACAGATTGTGNTNGCCCGCGGTTCNACGTCGGCCACNGTNCGTGTGGAGGCCAGCGGNTATGCCTANACGCCCTGAGTTGCGTCGTCAGCGCGGNGTNACCCTGATTGAGCTGATCGTNTTTATCACCGTGATTGCACTGGCGCTCGGNGCNTTGCTGGGCGTCTATCGATATTCGGTGATCAACAGCGTGGACCCGCTGGTNCGGGTGCGGNTGNTNGAANCCACNCANTCNCGNCTGGATGTGGTGCTGGCACAGCCCTACGANGCCAATACGCCNCCNGGCGGAGTGCCGGCCTGCGANAGTCAGGCNCCGCCGGGNCGNCCNNCNCCGCCGGTCTGTGCCGATGCGGGNGGTGTNAGCAGCTTNGANGGTGANACCGANTCNCCNTATNCNGGNTACAACCGTACCGTCGCGGTTGAATTTGCGGGGAGTGAGTTGGGGCTGACCAACAACCGCTGGGCCAAGCGGATTACNGTGACCACCACCGCGCCCAGCGGNGAATCACTCACCCTCTCAGCCTACAGGACAAACTTCTGATGTGCCGGTGCCGGTCACGACAAGCCGGGTTTTCCCTGGTGGAATTGATCACGGTCATCGTGGTGCTTGCGCTGGTGGCCANCATCGGCACCGGCTTTATCGTCAGTGCCACAGATAGCTATCGGCAAACCCAGGCCCGGGCGGCACTGGTCAATACCGCCCGACAGGCGCTGGAGCGGATGACCCGCCAGATTCGCGGTGCCATGCCCTACAGCGTGCGGATTACCAATNNTGGCGACTGTGTGGAGTTTATGCCGGTGGCGGGTGGCGGTATNNACCGTGAGCCGGTACCCGATGCGGCCAATGGCGCGCCCCCTCACACNGCNATCCAGACCGCGCCGCACTCGGTGGNCTTTGGCACNGCGGATTACCTCAGTATCGGNGCGATGGACAGCGGCGAGCTGTATGGNGGNAGNCCGGTGTCGCTGGCGCCGGTCAACANCCGCACNNCCACNGAGGTGACATTCCCCNGCCGGACCTGGCAGCGCAANTCCATNGGGCGGCGCTTTTTCCTGCTCAATCAACCCCAGGCNTTNTGCCTGTTTGGTGGTCAACTGCGTTTNTATCCCGCGCAGGATCGTACGGCGGCNAACGTTGATCCTGGCAGTGACTTTGATCTGTTGGCCCGCAACGCTCAGGCNTCGGGCAGTCCCTTCGTNTTGTCTGCCGCGAGTGANAGTCGCAATGTGTTNNTGCAGATGAACGTCGCCTTCAGCGANGGCGGNGAAACCATGATTTTTGAGCAGGAGGTATTGATTCGCAATGTCCCCTGATCTTTTTCAACATCGTGCTATGCGGAAGCAGGACGGCTTTCTGTTGCCGGTTGCGCTGTTTATTANCGTCGTGATGGGCTTCGCCTCCCTGGCGTTATGGCGTACTACAAGCCAAAGCGGTATTGCCAGTGTTCAGGAGGTGGTTACCGTGCAGGCGCTGTACGCAGCAGAAAGCGCGGTTCAGCGGGGCCTGAGTGAATTGTTCTACCCCAATGCCAACGCTCGNCCCCCGGTTGATAATCGCTGCGCTTCACTGAATACCAGTATNGACTTCTCCGGTATCAACGGTCTTAACCTGTGCACGGCACAAGTTCAGTGTGAGCTGGCGGAGCCGGGCTTGTACAACCTTTCCGCCAGCAGTCAATGCGGCAGTGGTCCCACGCGAGCAGTGCGCTCTCTGACGGTTCAGGCGAGGTTTTGATGGGACGCTTCTTCAGTTTCAACACTCGGTTCGCCTGTTTCCAATTTTCGTGCGTCTTAGCACGCTTTCTTCTTTTCATTGGGAGTTTGCTGTTCTCTCCGCTGGCCTGGTCCGTCGCCTGTGACGCGGTATTCACTAACGGAGTTCAAAGTCACTCTTCAACTGGGAGTGTCAATGCAGGTTACCAGGCTGAAATTAACGGTGGCGGTGGTCTTATCTCTACACCAGAACTGATACAGCAGTCCTCGCCGGGGCAAGCTATTTGCGACTCGGGTACGTGCCAGGCAACGGGTTATCCGAGTACCCCGAGCTCCGTTGCTGTTCTTCAAAGCAACGGTAGCTCGGGCTCTGTCACGGCTTCAGGGGGCAATACGAACATTAATGCTGGTCAGTATGTAAATATAACCGTTCCCCAACGGGTGAGAGCTACCTTCAACAGTGAAGGTGGTGAATATCGAATGCGAGCCTTNTCNACTGGTTATCAATCCGAAGTCCGCTTTCGGTCCGGGGATTATTGGATTACTGGTGATATGACGCTTGGTCAGGAAACCGAGGTTACCAAGCAAGGTGGAAACTCGGACCCGGTCCGGATATTTGTCGACGGTGATGTTGTACTTGGTTATGACATGGTTACGTCTGGGTTCAGTCCAGGACAGCTTTTTATCTACGCAANGGGTTCGATCACTGTCAGACAGTTCTCCGCCATCACAGGATTTTTATATGCTGATGGGCTAATAACAACCGAATATCAAGTGGTTATTAACGGGGCCTTATCTGCGGAAGAGGTACAGCTTGCTCAAGAGACTATCGTCAGTTATCCAAGTGCCATAGCACCTGACCTGGACTATACGCCGTTTTGCGATCCTACGGGTGGCACTCCTGCGACCTTAATCGCGGATTGGCGGATGGACGAAGCTGGTTGGAGCGGTACCGCAGGTGAGGTGATCGACAGCAGTGGCAATGGCAATAACGCGACAGCGCAAAACGGCGCTGATACGGCCGATGTTGCTCCGGCGCTTTCAGGCGATCCGGGTACTTGCGGATATGGGGAGTTTGATGGAGTAGATGATTATCTGAGTGTGCCGGGTTTATCCGGAACCCTCAATCGCACCGCCAGCATGGCGTTCTGGATTAAAACCACACAAACCGGCAACTCGACGGCCTGGTCCTCCCCGGCTGTGGCTGGTATAGAGGAGAACGGGGGCGCCGACGATATTTTCTGGGGTTGGTTGAATCCGCAGGGGCGGATTGGCTTGACGGTGGGAAATAATAACACAACGGTTTCGAATGCTCAGGTGAGTACAGGAAACTGGACACATGTGGCGCTTACGCGAAATCACGAAAGTGGTGAGTANCAGATTTTCATCAATGGCGCGTTGGACAGCAGAGGAACCACCGGAACAGGCATTATTGGCAACGGCTTCTCGAGCATTGGTCGAGTAGAAAACACCAGCAGTAGCGTGGCGTTAAATTATCTTCAAGCGCAGCTTGATGAGGTCCGTATTTACGAAGGAGTGCTGACAGAGTCTGAAGTGCAGGCGATTTTTCAGGCCAGACACCCTTGCAGCCAGAGTATTTGTCCGACCGGAACGCCGGTGCCTGGGCTCTTTGGCGAGTTCTATAACAACATGAATCTGGCGGGCGCACCTGAGGGCACCCGCGTTGATGGCCCGGTGGACTTCGATTGGGGACTGGGCGGTCCTGGGGTAGCCGGGGTGGGCGACGATGAGTTCTCGGTACGCTGGAGCGGACGGTTACACATCACGCAAACAGGCGGCTATCGTTTTCAGACCCGGTCTGATGATGGTGTTCGCCTTCGCGTAGACGGTGATCTGGTCATCGATGAGTGGGCTCCTCAGCCAGCAACCAACGATACCAGTGGTGTTGTGAACCTGGAAGCAGGGCAGAGCTACGATATTGAGCTGGAATATTTCGAGGAATTTATCGATTCTGAAATCCGGCTGCGCTGGGACGCGCCTGGCGCTACGAGCGGCTTTGTGCCGATTCCTATCGGTAACGCAAATGGCACCGCCACCGGTCTCTATCATTGCCCCGGTAACCGAGTCGACTCCTACACCCTGGTGCACGCCAATAACGGTGTGACCTGTGAAGCCTTACCGGTAGTGATTACCGCCAGGGACAGCGCTGGCAATGCGGTTGTGCCCGCCGCGGGCACAGTAGTGGACTTGCTGGCCGATCCGGTGCCGGATTCGGGAGATACTGCCTGGGTTGGTGATGGCACTTATGTTTTTTCAGGCTCGGAGAACAACTTTACCGCCTTTCTGCGTCAACTCAGCCCGGCTGAGGTGGGGTTGTCGGTGACCGATGGCACAGCTTCCGGCAGCTCCGGCCCGGTGAACTTTGCTGATACCGGGCTGGTGTTTTACGGGGATCGCTCCGGTGGGCCTCTGCCCAATCAGGTGGCCGGCACCGAAGACCTCAATCCGGTCATTCGTGCGGTGCGCACCGATGATGAAACCGGCTCCTGCGAGGCGCGAGTGGACAACCAGACCCGTACGGTGCAGCTGGGCTATGAGTGTATCAACCCCGGCAGTTGCCGTGCGGGCCAAACCCTTAGCCTGGCATCAACCTTCATTCAGGCGAACAATGCCGGTGCAGGTCCGGCCTACTCGCCCGTCTCTCTCGGCTTTGATGACGAAGGCTACGCGGACATTCCGCTGGAGTACTCCGACGTGGGTGATATTCGCCTCTGGGCACAGTTGAGTTTGCCAGAAGAGGGCGAGCAACCGGCGGTGGACCTGGTCGGTCAGAGTAATCGCTTTATCGTCAAACCCCACACCTTGGTCGTGACCGACGTGCAGGGCGCTGCGGGGCAATCCAATCCCGGCGGTACGGGGTCCGGAGCTGGTTTCGTGGCGTCGGGAGAGCCGTTCTCAGTGCGGGTCGAAGCCCGGAATAGCAATGGCGCACTGACTCCCAACTTCGGCAATGAATCGCCAGCACAGAGCGTCCGTCTTGAACTGAGTGAATTGGTTTACCCCTCGGGCGGCAGCCTCGGAAACCTGGGCGGTGCAGGGAGTCTGACTCGCGAAGATAACGGCGTAGCGCTTGGCGATGGGGTGAGCTGGGATAATGTGGGCACCATTACTCTGGAACCCCGCTTGGTCGGTGACGATTATCTCGGTGTGGGCGACTTGGTGGAAGTGACCGAAAGTGATCCCGTGGGCCGGTTTTATCCATACGACTATACGCTGAATGGAAGCACCGTCAGCGATGCCTGCGGATCCTTCAGCTATATGCATCAGGCTGCGATCGACCTGTCCTATACCGTCAGTGCCCGCAACCTGAATGGCGCTGTGGTAAGCAACTACGACGATACCACTCTGGCGTATGCGGGCACCGCGAACCCTGGCTACGTCGCCGAAAACGATGACGCCGCCAATGGCAGCGAATTAAGCGGGAGGGTTCAGGCGGAGAACGAGGCCGGCTGGAGCGGCGGGGTACTTACAGTAACTGATTCTAGCGCCGCTTTTCTAAGAGCATCCAATACACTCCCGGATGGTCCCAGGGCGGACTTGCAATGGGGTTTGACCCTGATGGATTCACTGGATGGCCGTCCAATGGTAGACCTGGACATGAATGCCAACACCAGCGGTGACTGCGCAGCAGCGGGAAACTGCAGCGCAGTCGCTCTGGGTGATCCGCTCAACCTGCGCTTTGGCCGGCTCCGTTTGAATGATGCCTTTGGCCCCGAAGTCGTTGACCTGCCAGTGCCTTTTTATACCGAATACTGGAACGGTTCAGAATTTGTCCGCAACGTCGATGACAGCTGCACCCGCATCCCCCGGGAAGCGATAACCTATCAGCCGACCGGCAATCTGGTGGACGACAGTAACCGCACGGTTCCTGTTGGCGGCGGCAGCACCACGGGTCAATACGCCAGTCTCGACGGGGTGGGGGTCAACTTCAGTAGCAGTGATTCCGATCACTACTTCACCGCACCGGGGGAGGGCAATACCGGTTCGTTCGATATCGAGCTTGACCTGACCAACCGCCCTTGGCTGCGCTTCGACTGGAATCAGGACGGTGATTTTCTGAACGATATTCAGATGCCGCCGGCGAACATCGGTTTTGGTTCTTACCGGGGGCACGATCGAATCATTTATTGGCGAGAGGTTCTGGAGTAGGGCGTGCTGAGCTTTAAGGTTTTCGGTGGATGACGCGCTTCGCGCTCCGAGACGTCGGACCGATCCACCCTACGGGTGCTGAAGTTCAAATGTGGCACCGAGGTATCAGCGAGGAACACCTATTGCAGACTCTCGGAGGCATGGATGCCGACGAGAAGCCCCCAAGGATGGGTTCACGGCGGGTCTGCAATAGGTGTTCCTCGCTGATACCGGAGCGTGACGAATGCACCGATAAGGCTTTGTAAGTGATACTACATGGGTATCCTACGGTTGGTCCTCTTCCAGACGGATATCAATCGCCAACTGATCCGCAATGGAATCCAGATCATCGTGTAGCTCGTCCATATCCACCGACTCCGGAACCTCAATTACTCCGTTGGCCTGAAACAGTGGCTCGCCGGACCAGGGCATACTGGAATAATCGGTTTCCAACTCGCCCATATTGATGCTGCGCTCGGCGAACGCCTGGGCGATTTCCAACACGATACCGGCTCGATCCGGCCCCGCCACGGTAAAGCGGAAGGCGCGGAAGGGCGCGCGCTCGGTGGCTTGTGCGGATTCCACCACCAGCTTCAGCCCCTGTCCGCCCAGCGCCTGCAGGGCGGCGGTCAAGGGTTCGCGCTGCGCTTCGGGCACCGCAACCTGTACAATACCCGCAAACTTGCCGGCCAGGTGCGATAGGCGACTTTCCAGCCAATTGCCCTCGTGCTGCTGGATAATCTGCGCCAGTCGCTCCACAATGCCCGGCTTGTCGTCACTGATCAGCGTCAAAATCAAATAGTGTTGCATCGTTGTCATCCACTTCAGAGTTGTTATGCCACCATTGTGGCGCAACCCCGGAAAAAAGTCATTGTGAAGCCATGATCATTCCCCATCAGCAAGTATCCGCCGACGCCCTGCGAGGCCTTATTGAAGAGTTCATCACGCGTGAGGGCACCGACTACGGCTGGGAGGAAACCAGCCTGGAGCGAAAGGTACAGCAGGTACAAGCCCAGATTGAGCGGGGCGATGTGGTGATCGTGTTCGACCCCGCCACCGAAACCGTCAGCCTGCTTCCGGAGCGGGATGCCCGGGAGCTCGGGGATGACTGATTGGCTGAAAAATACCCCGCCGAACCCGTCGGCCCGCTTGCTGCTGGCCCACGGGGCGGGCGCGCCCATGGACAGTGACTTCATGAACGCCATGGCCGAGGGGCTCTGTGCCCGGGGCGTTGACGTCTGGCGGTTTGAGTTTCCCTATATGGCCGAGCGGCGGACCGCGGGCAAAAAAAAACCGCCCAACCGACAGCCCGAACTGTTGGAAAGCTGGCGAATGGCTATTGCGTCGGCGCAAGCAACGGCGCTTCCCCTACTGGTGGGCGGCAAGTCCTTGGGAGGACGGATGGCCAGCCTGGTGGCGCATGAGCCCGGGGTCTCGGGGCTGGTTTGCCTGGGCTACCCCTTTCATCCGGTGGGTAAGCCGGACAAGACCCGTCTGGGGCCCTTACAGGCGGTTCAGGTAACGACCCTGATAGTGCAGGGTACTCGCGATGCGCTGGGTAATCGGGACGAGGTCCGGGCTTATGATCTACCGGCGACCCTGAACTGGCTCTGGCTGGACGATGGTGACCACGACTTCAAACCGCGAGTGAAGTCCGGGTTCCGTCAGCAACAACATTGGCAGTCGGCGATCGAAGGTATCGTCGACTGGATCGATCAACACTGGGGAGATCGCCCGTGAACCATCTGTTTTTACACTGTCGGCCCGGTTTTGAAAAAGAGTGCGCGGCAGAAATCCAGGAGCTGGCGACCGCCGCCGGTGTGTACGGGTTTATCAAAACCCGCGAAGGGCAGGCCTATGTGATCTACGTGACCCATGAGCCCGACGGTGCGCAGAGGCTGGTGGGGCAACTGCATTTTATGGATCTGGTGTTTGCCCGGCAGTGGTTCGTGACCACTGCGCCGCTGGCCAACCTGCCCCCGGGGGATCGGGTCGGGCCGCTGGTGGAAGCGGCCCAGGCGCTTCCCGCCGCCCGCTCCCTGGTAGTGGAAACACCCGATACCAATGAGGGTAAAGAGCTGTCGACGCTCGGTAAAAAGCTGACCTCACCCTTGATGGCCGCCCTGAAAAAGCAGCGCCTGGTGGACCCCAAGAGCCGTTGGCACTGGCATCTGCTGGTACTGTCCGGCCAGTGTATGTACCTCGGCGTCAGCCCGGTGGACAACCGCGCCGCCTGGCCCATGGGAATTCCCCGCCTGCGTCAGCCCAGAGAGGCCCCGAGCCGGGCCACGTTGAAATTGGAAGAAGCCTGGCATCACTTCATCCCAGAGTACGAGTGGGATGTTCGCCTCGCCGGCGGGCTTAGAGCGGTGGATCTCGGGGCGGCGCCGGGGGGCTGGACCTGGCAATTGGTGCGCCGGGGCATGTTTGTCGATGCGGTGGACAATGGCCCCATGGCGGAGTCACTGATGGAGTCCGGCCAAGTCACTCATCATCGGGAAGACGGTTTTGTCTATCAGCCGAAAAAGTCGGTGGATTGGCTGGTCTGTGATATTGCCGACAAGCCGGCACGGGTGGCGAATATGATTGCGCTCTGGGTCAGCCAGGGTTGGTGTCGGGAGGCGGTATTCAATCTGAAGCTGCCCATGAAGCAGCGCTATGCCGAAGTGGCGCGCTTGCGGGAGCGAATCGAGCAGCAGTGTGAAGCGGCGGGGCTGGATGTGGCGCTGGCGTTCAAGCAGCTGTATCACGACCGCGAAGAAGTGACCGGCCACATCATGCGGTTGCGCTGATTGTGCGCCTTGCTAGACGGGATTCTTGTCCAGCAAGGTGATTTTTTCAAAGTCCGCGAGCGTCGGATTTAGCTGGTTCATGACCTCGTGACGCTCGTCGCTGTAATACCAGCGTTTCCAGTCGTGCAGGGAGCGCCACTTGGACAGCAGGTAGTGGTGGTTGGGCCGCTGCAAGTCCCGCAGGGTTTCACCGCTGAGAAATCCTTCGGCCTGATAAGCGGATTTGAGCGCTTTGCGCGCGGCCATTTCGTAGGTACTTTCCATTCCGTCGGCAATGTGGCGTTCAACGAGCACGTAGATCATGAATGATTCCGGCTAATGAAAATAAAGGCGTTAAAAGCGCTATTCTAGCGCCCGCGCCCGGGAATGCAAAGCGCGCGTCAATGCCACTGGCTGGGCGGACTTTCGTTGCGCTGCAGAATCCACTCCGCCAGCGCGACCCATTCATCCAGCAGCTCATGCAATAACGCGACGCGCTCGGGGTGGCGTTGATGGTCGTGCAACGCCTGTTGCCCCAGAGCCGTCAGCGCTGCGAGTATTTCTCCAACCGTTTGCGCGTGGAGGTTGCTGAGCAATTGGCGATTGAGTGCGGCGCTGGTGATTTCTGCGGTGGTTGGGGCCGGCGCTGAGGGGAGAGACCTCAACGCCTGCTGTATGGCTTGCGCAAGATTCGGGTTATCATGGCGCAGTAGATGAGAGGTGATGGCCAGAGCAGTGGGCGTTAAAGCACTATGTGCAGTATGGCGATTGGGTGACGGCATAAAGACTACCCCTGTAAAACTCGACGCCTCGGTTCGCTGAAACAGCGCTTCGCTCCTGCGGGCGGATCTCCTACTTCAAGTCTAGCAACGAAGTATGTGCTTTACCGGCAAAAGCCGAAAATTTCGTCTTGATGATAACGGGAAGGGTCGATGTCTGATCACAAAGAACGTCCGGGGACCATTCACAAAGCGTTGGACGCCCGGGGCCTGGTATGCCCGGAACCGGTCATGTTGTTGCATCGGGCGGTGCGTGAGGTCGCGGCGGGTGAGGTGATCGAGATGATTGCCACCGATCCATCCACGGAGCGGGACGTGCCCAAGTTCTGTCTGTTTCTCGGGCANGAGTTNGTGCTGGAAGAAAGNGAAGGGGAAGAGTACNGGTATTACATCCGCAAGAGTGGNTNACTTCAGGTAGGTCGGGTTAGCGCGNCAGCGCGTAACCCGACAANANCNACNCNAGNNNTCTTGAATCAATACCCATCAACCAACAACGAAATTGCCGCCAAAGCCTCCGGATCTTCCGCCTTGATCTTGTTGGCGATCTGGTGCTGGAAAAAGTACCGGAATTGATCGCTCTGCTGGGCCGGATACAGGCAGGCATCGCCCGGCAGGACCGGGGTGCTCACGATCTTGTTCATGTCGGTGAGCATGCCGTAAATGCTGCCGTCATGCTGCAGACGCCAGCTGATGACTTCAACCAGGTTCAGTTTGTTGGTTTCTTCGGTGGCGAGCACTGCGTGGGTGCCAATGGTATCCGGCANCTCCTGAACGACATCGTCGTCGTTNTCACATTGGAGCTCGTAATACTCCGCCGCCGTTTCCAGTTCGACCACCTTGTGGATGGGGGCNTCGAAGAAGACATCATCAATGCCCGGATCGTAATACCCTTCCCACTGGCCGTTGAGCGGGTCGCAGATGTCCGGGCAAGCCACGATATCATTGAGCCAGGGCACCAGACCCACCACCTCGCCATTGGCGCGCAGACCCCAGCACAGGATTTTCAGGCTGAACAGNCGATCNTCGCTGGTATCGTTGGAATACAGCATTTCCAGGCCGTCNANTTCCGGNGCCAGNCGGACNAAGCGCTGATCGTGCAGNTCGGAGAGAGACTTTCCTGTGAAGAGATCAACCACATTTTCCGTGTTGTGGCGCGACTGTGAGGTCTTCATAATACACCTCCCGGCTGAGGCTGGGGCTAACGACGCTAGCCCAGGAGACACCGATGGNGAAAGACTGGTTCCCGAGCACAGCNCGAGCCTTTTTCATAACCATCTGTCACTAAAGTATAGGTTATAACCCGAAAGCACAACACCTAGTAGTAAAAATCTTTCCGCACACCAGAGCCTGCAGGCCCGAGTGTGCCTGAGGAGTTGCATGTTGACCGATGTTGGCGACACCAGCCGGCACGATTGCCGAGATTTGATTCAGCTGTTCGACCAGACCTTCAGTGAAAGCCACGCCACGCGCCTCTGTGGCGGTGCCGAGGAGCCCNTGTANGCCCCCGGCGAGCCGCACCGCATCTGGTTTACGCGCAATTACTACGCCAGNGCGCTGCACGAGGTGGCNCACTGGTGTGTCGCCGGNCCGGCNCGCCGTCTGAAAGAGGATTATGGCTATTGGTACGCGCCGGATGGCCGTACGGAGGCCCAGCAGGCGGAGTTCGAGCGGGTGGAGGTGCGCCCCCAGGCCCTGGAGTGGTTGTTCTCCCGAGCGGCGGGCTGGCGTTTTCGTCCCAGCGCCGACAACCTGGCGGCGGGGCTCGGCCCGAGCGATTCGTTCAAGCGCGCGATTCATCAGCAGGTGCAGCGTTTCTGCCGGGAGGGCGTCAGCCGCCGGGTCCATGCCTTTCTGGCGGCATTGGTCGCCTTCTATGGCACCGCCGAGAATGTCGAGTCCCTGTTGGTTGAAACCCGGTTTGCCTGGGAGGATGTGGCATGACGCCGTCCCCGATCTGCCTGGTTGACGCTTCAATCTACATTTTCCGGTATTATTTCTCCCTGCCCGACAACTGGTCGAGCCGGGAGCACGGTTACGGCACGGGTGCCGTGTACGGCTACAGCACCTTTCTGATGCGGCTGATCGAACAGACCCGCCCGACCCACCTCGCCGCCTGTTACGACGAGAGCCTGGGTCAGTGCTTCCGCAACGACCTCTACCCGGACTACAAAGCCAGCCGGGCCCACCCGGATGAGGCCCTGGCGTTTCAGTTGGCCGCCTGCCGACGTTTTGGCGAAATTCTGGGGATCGCCAGCTTCGCCAGCCAGACCCACGAGGCGGATGATCTGATCGGCTCCCTGGCCCGAACCATGCGCGCCAGCCCCCGGCCACTGGCAATCCTGACCCGGGACAAGGACCTTGGCCAGCTGTTGTGTCGGCCCCAGGATTATCTGTGGGACCACGGGGCGGATCAGCGATCTTACGCGCCGGATGTTGAACGAAAACTCGGCGTCCGGCCGGATCAGTTGGTGGATTACTTGGCGTTGGTGGGGGACAGTATCGACGATATCCCGGGTGTTCCGGGGGTAGGCCCCAAGACAGCGAGCGCGCTGTTGGCTCATTTTGGTAATCTGGATGAGCTGTGGGCGAACCGGGAGACCGTCGCAACCTTGCCCATCCGGGGGGCGAAGTCTCTGGCGGCGAAGTTGGAGGCGAACTGGGAGCAGGTGGAGATTTCCCGCCAGTTGGCCAAAATTGTGGACGATCTGCCGTTAGACGTTACGCTCTCAGATCTGACCTTCGGGCCGGTCGATTGGTGGGCAATGGAGGAATTCGCCGACGAAATGGGCTTTGGGGAAGGGTTTCTGGCTCGGGCTCGACGGGTACTCGAAGATTTCTGACCAAACTCCGCGTAGGGCGGGTAAGCGAAGCGCACCCGCCGTTTATGGGTACTCTGCATTGTTTTACTGGGGACCGGATTTAGGTGGTTTTGGTACTTCGCATAGTTGTGCTGCGGGAGGGTAGGAGTTAACTGCACGGGCGCTGGAGATAGTGCGTTTTTAAAGGTCGCTATCTCCACCAAAGTCAACTCTCGCTACGGCGGAAGTTGGGCATACCCCTGTGAGACCATTACCCGCC